>JAOZQU010000261.1 GCA_029932055.1 Desulfocapsa sp. | reverse complement strand
TTCTTTTCTTGATCAGGGCCAGCTTGTTACGCAAAACTCAGCATACTCTGTGAACCTTGAGGAGCAACATCGCTGGGCCGGAGATCTTCAGGAAATGGTATCCAATGTCCTTATCAATAACCTGTCACTTGCTCTTGGTACTGATAAGATATACTGTTATCCAAACGCTCAGGAAATTAAAGGGCTGCAACTGACGATCAGCATTCTCCATCTTGAAAAAAATGCAGATGGGCAGGCACTGGTTGAGGCACGATGGAAGATTATTTCCGCTGATGATCAAACCATTCTCCACACCAGCACCTCAACCTGCAAAACAGGATCTGAAACCAACGATTTTGCTTCTCTGGTCAAGGGGCTGAGTGAAGGACTTTCCAGGCTTTCAGAAGAAATTGCAGACAAAATCAGCCAGCTCACTTCAATGAAAAGGAACCAGGCATGAAAACAAAATTATTATCCCGTTGTTCCCTTCTTGTTTTTGCAATTTTTATTCTCTCCGTCTTTCCGGAAAGCAGCAATGCCCTGACTGTTCAACGCTGGCTGGCACAAACCGTCTATGTTCCTGTTTATTCGCACATCTATGCGGACTCAAGATTTAAGGACAAACCTTTTCAACTCACTGCCATAATTTCCATCAGAAACACTGACCTTCATCTCCCCCTTACCATTGAGAAAGTCGACTATTATGACTCTCACGGGAAATTGCTCTCACACTATCTGGACAAAGCAATATCTATTGCTCCTTTGGCCTCCACCCGCTATATTGTACCTGAATCCGACACATTGGGGGGATCAGGTGCTAAATTTATTGTGAGTTGGAGCAGTAAGGATGCTATAACCGAACCTATCATTGAAGGCGTTATGATCGGAACCAAAATGCAGCAGGGTATTTCCTTTGTCACAAATTCACAGGTTCTGTCTGGAACCATCGAAAAATAGTAGCTACTCAGAACACACACCAGGTAAAGCATCAGAACAGTTACAAAAAAAACAATAAACAACCCACGATTAATGAAACAAGAAGACACTCTCACTTGTGCTGAAAAACTTTTTGGCAATTCCCTTGAAAAAACCTTCAAACGGGCCATGACACCTTTTGAGGAGTTTGTTCATAATGAGGCGTCTTCCGGATTGCTCCTCATGGCCTGTACCATCGTTGCCATGTGTATTGCAAATTCCGGTTTATTCTCTCTCTATGACGATATTCTTCATACCAAAGTTACTATTGGCGGAGGGGCATTTGCAATCAGTCTCACCCTTCATCACTGGATCAATGACGGCCTGATGGCCCTTTTCTTTTTCACGGTCGGTCTTGAAATAAAACGTGAAATCCTGGTCGGAGAACTGGCCGATCGAAGGCAGGCAATATTGCCCATTGCCGGTGCTATCGGGGGAATGGTAGTGCCTGCGCTAATATACGTGGTAATCAATGGCGGTACAGATGCCATCGATGGATGGGGTGTGCCCATGGCCACGGACATTGCCTTTGCCATGGGTGTGCTAGCTCTTCTTGGTAAACGTATTCCCAGAGCTTTAATCGGATTTCTTCTGGCCCTTGCCATTGTCGATGATCTTGGAGCAGTACTTGTAATTGCTGCCTTTTACACTGAGCAGATCAGTGTTCCTGCACTCCTTTTTGCAGCTGGTGCTTTTCTCATGCTGATTCTTACCAATAAGGCTGGAATGCGTCACCCGGGGCCCTATTTTTTCTGGGGAGTGCTGCTGTGGCTTGGTATGCTGAAGTCTGGAGTGCATGCTACCCTTGCCGGTGTCATCACAGCGCTTACCGTACCGGCAAATTCCTACTGTCAAGCATTGCCCTTTGTTGAGCGAATGCGCGAATTAAACACAAAGTTTGAAGAATTACAGGAAGACAAGAAAAATATCATGGAAAATGGCGCTCAGCAAAGAGTCCTTCAATCCATGGAAAATTTTGTCCATAAAATGGAAAGCCCCCTGCAACGCCTGGAGCACAGCCTGCATATCTGGGTCGCTTTCCTGATTATTCCTGTCTTTGCACTCGCCAATGCCGGCATTCCCATTGATCTTGCAACTCTTGGCCAGACACTGATGCATCCCGTAACCTTTGGTATTGTGGCAGGACTTATTGGTGGAAAACTGCTTGGTATCTTCCTCTTTTCCTGGCTGGTGATCAAAATAGGCTGGACTCAATTGCCACAGGGGGTAACCATGCCTCAGATTGCAAGCGTGAGTCTGCTTGCAGGGATAGGTTTTACAATGTCTATCTTTATTGCCGGGCTTGCATTCACCGATGCACAGTATCTGCTGAACGCAAAAATTGGTATACTGACAGCATCATTTTTTGCCGGAGTTGCAGGTTATATTGCCCTGCTTCTCTGTACCAGTAAACCTGAAAACTCTCTACAATTATAATTATAATGTAACCATGTCTTTTCTTGCAACATTATCCGATGTCATCAAAGGATGTCCCAGAAATATTAAAAGACGGCTTCTTCGCGATATCCTGCTCATCCTCTTTGTTACTTCAGGTGCTATTCTTGCCATTGTTCTCATTCAGGGCATAAAAACCCAACGTGACATTTCAACTACTATCATCACCAAAGCCAATCGCCAGGTAACAACACATTTTCAATCTTTTACTGAGCCACTCAGTAATACCATGCGACTCCTTGGCAAATGGGGTGAGGCCGGTTTACTCAAACTTAATGACCCGGAGCTTCTTGCCACCCAATTCCAGGCCCTCATGGAAATCCAGCCCAATGTTCATGAAATAATGCTTGCTGATACAGATGGAAATAATATCCGTCTCTCCCATTACAAGGAAAAATGGTTTTTATTTTTACACGAATATCAAAAATCAATATCTATCGCTGCACGCTGGATTGATGGAAAAATTGTAGACAAAAAAGAAAGGAATGAAGGGAGCTTTAATCCAGCCACAGCAGCCTGGTTCCGCGGGGCAATGACCATAAGCCCGGAAAAAAAGTATTTCCTGACCGAACCGCATATTCTGAGGGCAACTGAGCAAAGTGGAATTACAGCAAGTCTCCGCTGGGCCAAACACAGCAATCCCAATCGCCTCTATGTCTCTGCCATTTCGTTCACCATAAAAGATCTCATGACTTTTATGGAACAGCTCAAAATAACAGCTAACAGTCGCATCCTGCTTCTCCAGAAAAGTGGCACACTCCTGAGTAATATTAAAAACAACACATTAACCACTTCCAATTCTTTACAGAATAAGGACGCAACTCTCGCCAAACAGCTCCTGGAAACAGTCAGCCAAAAACTAAAAGAAAGCAGCTTTCAGAATAATCAGGTCATCTCTATTAAAAACAATGGACAGACCTGGTGGCTTGGACTGACCCCGCTCTATGACGCAAATAATGATGCATGGGTTGCCGTTCTTATTCCGGAAAATGATATTTTCACCGACCTGCACAATCAATGGATGCGCTTTGGCATGCTAGCAGGCTCCATCCTGCTGACAGGTATTATCATGACAATTTTCCTTGTTCGTAGGTACAGTCACCAACTCAAAGATTTGCCGCAACAGCATATTGACAGTTACGGATTTGAAAATGAAATTGCGGCGCTCATTCGGGCAGGAGAATCCACTACGCTTGAATTCAAATCCACAATGCGCACCAACTTAAAAACAGGAAAACCAGGTAAGGAAATTGAACTTGCCTGGCTGAAAACAGTGGTTGCATTTATGAACAGTGACGGAGGAATTCTCCTCATTGGAGTGGATGATGCCGGAAAAATCCTTGGCACTGATGCAGACAATTTCTCTAATGAGGATAAATGCCGGCTGCACTTCAAAAATATGCTTAACACCCATATCGGTGCTGAATTTACCAGGTTCATCCACCTCAAAGTCGTTACCATCAAAGAAAACACCATACTCATTGTAGAATGCGAACGGGTTCGTCGTCCTGTTTTTCTTAAGGTTGGAAAAAATGAAGATTTCTTTATTCGCTCCGGACCATCCAGTATGAAACTTTCCATGAGCCAGATGGTCAAATATCTTGGCGAGCGTTAAGCCACGGTAACTGCATGCAGACCGGGGCCACTCCTGTCACAACCTATTTTGTTTTTCTGCTTATCGTCCTATCGACAATGGCTGGTTGTTCTTTTGTACAGCACGACACAAGCATAAGTGTTGATGTGATCAAGACTTCCAGTGCTGTAAATTTCCATGATAGTAGTGCTGTCAAATCAAGAATATTGCAACAATTTAATGAATGGCGCGAGACACCATGTAAAATTGGGGGGGCTAAGCAAGCACGGGATCGATTGTTCAGGATTTGTTTATGTTACCTTCCGCTCAAAACTTGGTTGCAATGTTCCCAGAACAACAGAGTTGCAGGTCAAAACCGGGAGAAAAGTGGATCGGAACAATCTACGTGTCGGAGACCTTGTGTTCTTTCAAACCAGTTTATTTTACAACCATGTGGGTATTTACCTTGGTGACTCAGAATTTCTCCATGCATCCTCAAGCAGGGGAGTTATTATATCAAATTTGAATGAGACGTATTGGAAAAAACGCTATT
>JAOZQU010000260.1 GCA_029932055.1 Desulfocapsa sp. | reverse complement strand
CAGGCAGCAGATTCATTTTATGGTTACGCTGCCAATGGCGCAATAAAGACTTCTTCTGACAACATACTTATATTACACAAACTAATTATGCTTATACTGATTGTTGACGACGAACAGATGCAGCGGGATATGCTGCAGGGCTTTCTTGAGAAACAGGGCTACAAGGTGTTGACTGCTTCCGGCGGCAATGAGGCGCTACATATCTTTGCATCTGCTCCTGTGCAGTTGGTGCTCATCGATCACCGCATGGAAGATATGAACGGCGACGAAGTTCTGGAAAAAATGAGAGCCGCATCGCCATTGGTAAGAGCGATCATGATCACTGCCTATGGAGATGTGAAAACTGCTGTGAAGGTGATGCAGCTTGGTGCTGATGATTTCATGGAAAAGCCTGTTGATCTCACAGAACTTCTCGAAAAAATCCGTAGAATTGAGCTGAGTTTGAATGTGCAGGAAGAGTCGGAAAAGATAACTGAATTTCTAGCTCATGTTGAACTGCCGATTTCAATTGTCGGCTCAAGTAAGCAAATGCATGAGCTTTTGTCGCTTGTGTATCGGGTTGCCCCAACAGAATGGGCAGCTCTTATTCATGGTGAGACAGGTACAGGTAAGGAATTGGTGGCGCGGCTCATCCATTTGATGGGGCCAAGGAAAGACGGGCCATTTGTGGAAGTGAATTGCGCGGCTATCCCTGAAAATTTGTTTGAATCGGAACTGTTTGGCCATGAAAAAGGGGCCTTTACCGGTGCCGTGGCAAAACGTCGCGGTCGCTTTGAGCTTGCCGCTGGTGGAACCCTTTTTCTCGATGAAGTGGGAGAATTACCGCTCCATCTACAGGCAAAGCTTCTACGTATTTTACAGGAAAAGAAAGTTACCCGTGTCGGCAGCGAGACTGATATTGACGTTGATGCCAGAGTCTTGACAGCCACCAACAAAAATTTGAAACAGATGGTAGCAGAAGGCAGTTTTCGGGAAGATCTGTTTTTCCGTCTCAATGTGCTGGAGCTTGTTGTTCCACCACTCCGGGAACGAAGGGATGATATTGTCGAGTTGGCCGAATTTTTTCTGGAAAAATATTCGCTAACCGATATCAGCTTTGCTAGCGAGGCCATGGCACAACTAGTGAAGTACCAGTTCCCCGGCAATGTCCGGGAACTTGAACACCTGATTCAACGACTGGTTACTCTGGTTCGTGGAAACAGGATCGGAGTTTCCGACCTTCCTCCTGAAGTTCGTGAAAACCAGAACAAGGGAGGTTTGTTAAGTAAACGACTGGCCGAAGTCGAAAAGGATATGCTGATTGCAGCACTTGATGAGCATCATTGGGTTCAGACAAAGGCGGCTGAGGCACTGGGAATCAGTGAACGGGTACTTCGTTATAAGATGAATAAGGCTGGTATTAAAAAATAGGAGCAACTATAAAATAGCTTTCGGTTATCTGATGTCAGATATTTACTGTAATTTTACTCAAGTAGCCGATAGGCAATGTAGCCAAGCCATTCATGGATAACTTCACTACTCAATTCTAAGCCTTTGGCACTGGGCATGAAGGAGTTGATATTCAGCGAATCTTGATCGGTAAAATTTGTCGGCGAAGGGAGAACCTTAAAACCAACCTGCTCAAAACTCCATTTTGCCCTCATCATATGTGAAGAGCTGGTTACAAGCATAATAGCTGTCTTGTTTTCTGCAGCCAAAATTTGATAGCTATAGCGTGCATTTTCTGCTGTTGTTCTACTATTGGTTTCTAACCAGCCGGCCTTCTGGCCATAGCCTTTTTCCAGGTCATACGCCATGGTCTCAGCAAGGCTGCGCTGCTCATCTCCTCGAACCGATCCGCCGCTTAATAATACAGGAAGCCCGGTTTTACGTTGTAGAAATACTCCATATCTGATTCTGCAAAGTTGTTCTTTTCCACTTACCGGTTCACCAAACTCAGGTGCGTATTCATTCTGGCTACCTGCTAATATAACGATTGCATCAGCTTGGACATCTTCGATTTGTCTGGAGCTTAGCGCCGGATATTGCTCCAATGTTCTGGCTAGATAGGTTGCAACAACCGGGGTGCTGAGAACCCAGAGACTGAAGACGGCAATAAGGCATACTAGCCAGGATGTTTTTGTTGCCCGGTGTCTGATTTTGAAGGCGAACAGTAAAAGAAGTATCTGTGTAAATGGAGGCAACAACATGCCTTTGAGAAAGTAGCGTAAATCCATATTTTCTATACCGCCTCACTTTTATTTGACCGTCTCAAAGTTGGGTTGCAGGTGTTTAGGAGTCGAAAATTCCGATGACTTATTCATTTCCAACTCCTTAGCCCGCATTGGTAAGATTAAAATGTATTAGATTAAAATGTATACTTTAGATTGGCATAAAGATAACGTCCCGGCTCATTCATGAGCATAACCGTATCATTGGGTCCTGTTGGCATCAAAATGAGATCTTTATAGGTATTTGATACGGCATAGGTACTGTCAAATACGTTATCAACTCCCACAACTAATTCAATATGCCGGCCAAATCTCTTTGTTCCTCTAAGATTGAGTACAGCATATGCATCAATCTCCTGCTCACCGTTCTCAACATCAATATTTGACCAGTCACTGGCACCAAACACTTCAGCTCTAAATGCTAAGCTCTCACCCCAATCATAATTTGCTGCCAAATTTACTTTAAGAGGTGGTATCTCAGGCATGTCAGTACCTGTTTGTCCTGTTAGAGGGTCTTTTTTTTCTCCTCTCTGGTATGCCATACCATAATCAAAATAGAGTGATGCTGTCGCGATATAGGTTCCACTCAGTTCAAATCCATAGATCGTTGCATCTATATTTTCATATTGGCCCATGGTTGGATTTTTGGCAAAAGTATCATTATAAGCAATATAATCATCCAGCATACTATAGAATATTTTTGCTTTTAATGTTGCATTATCAAATTGCTTCTCAGCTCCAATATCAAACTCATAATTGATGGTGTTTTCTAAAGTCTCCGTTCCAATGGGAGTATTTTTCATACTTACCCAATAGAGCTCTTTTGCATCCGGTACCCTTGATGATTTTCCAAAACCTGCAAAATATTTAGTAGTTGTGTCCACGTGATATGTGCCAAAGACATACCCATTCAATTCTCTATAGTCTCTCTCCGTTTGTGGCTTTTTCATGTTATTACCGGGAGTAATAGCAGTGTCATCATATCTTAGCCCAAGGTCCAACACCAATTGATCAAGCGTAATAGTATCTTTCATGAAAAATGCTATATTTTCAGTATCTACATCGTCAATACTAATGGGAACCTTATGGGGGGTGCTATTCTTGGAATATCCGCCATCCCAGTTTCTCAAGCTATAGTCAATACCAGTTGTGATCATATGATTATCAAGATCAAAACTGTTTTTGATATTTGCTCCCTGCATCCTGGTATCCAATTTATGTGTCATCTCATTTGGATTGCCGGGATTCAGGGGATCATCAAGAGAGACCTTGCGATACACAGTTGACATAGGATGTTCAACCTCTGACTGATAGAGTTGTATGTCAAGTTCTTTGGAGTAAGTACTAAGATTTTTTGCAATATACTCTGCATTGAAAATATCAGAGTCATCATAGAGTGCGTCCATTTTAGATGACGGATAAAGAATATCATCACTTCTGTTACCCGTATAGCTGAGTCTTAGTTCATGATTGTCAGCAATATCCCAAAAAAGTTTTGCCATGACTGTTTCTTTAGTGAAGGCATCCATATCATTGTACCTGTCTTGATATTGAAATGGAGGAAGGGCCTTTCCCTCATTGATTTCGCGTTGAATCTGACCAGCGAAATCATTGCCGTCACCATCTTCATACTGCTCTCCCGTTTCTGCTGAAGCAGTAATTAACAATCTTACTTTTGCTGTAAGAGCACCACTGGCAGAAAAGGAGCCTTTTTTGTATCCCCAGCTTCCAAAACCAATATTCACATCACCCTGGAACTCTTCAGTTGGTTTGATCGTATATATTTTTATATCTGCACTCAATACCCCAAAGTCCTCTACATTATAAGGTCCTTCATTGATCTCAATATAATCAACATTATTTGTTGCAATATGAGAAATTGGCGGATCCATTCTGTTTGGACATGCACCATAGACTTTGCTTCCGTCTATTGTAACATTAATATTGTCTCTTCTCTGCCCTCTCACGAAGACATCATTTGCAATGCCGGATCTTCTGCTCAAGCCAACACTTGGTGACTGCTTAAAGAGTGCCTCCGCCAGGTCTGCCGACTTAATATCTTCCCCACGTACATCTTTGATAACTTCTGTATCTACTTTTGCTTCTACATCAATGGTTCCTAATTCTATCTGTGCTGCCTGCACTGTTATCGAGCATGCCAAAGAAAGAAAAAACGCATTTATAATTTTAATCACTGTGATTTCTCCAAGTATTTCAAATACTATTGGTATTCAGCGTGTTGTTGTTAAGGCATATTATGTCAAAAAGTACGTTATTCCCGAGTGTAGTTATCGGGAATCCATTGGGAATATGGCTGGATTCCCGATAA
>JAOZQU010000057.1 GCA_029932055.1 Desulfocapsa sp. | reverse complement strand
CTGCATGGGAAACTATGTGGGAGAGTAGGTCACCGCCGATTTTCTTTATAAGAAAAGCCCCAATCAGATTACTTCTGATTGGGGCTTTTTTTTTACATGCTGAATCACGGTATTAGGTATACGGTTTGAAATCAAAGACTCGGTCTTTAGTCTTTTCCGCAAACCGAAAACCCCACACCGCAAACCGCCTCTTTCCTAGAGATCCTGCTCCTGAATTATTTCATTATTAATGGTGCTTTCATTCATCTCTTTCACAGGCGTATATATATCAAACGCATCCTGTCCTTCTTCAGGCTCATCTTCGCCAACAAGCTCTGATTGGGAAATGAGCATTGGGTCAATACCATTCATCTCTTTTTCAACCCGCTCAATATTACCCAACACTTTTTCTGTAATTCCCACATCCGGATACTTAATCAGGATATCAGCCAGACGTCGTCTTGACTCTACCAACAACTTTTTCCTCGATTCAAGATCAGTGGTCTTGGTAAACCGAATAAAAAGATCGGCCGCCTTTCTGCGCTCCGCCCTGGCTGCAAGAAGAGAAACCTCAGCAATTTTATTATCCGCCTTTAAAGCATAGTCAGAATCGAGCATATTTGTTAGTATTTCTATGGCCTCATCATATTCACCTTTGTCAATGAGGAGAAGTGCATCATTCCATTGGCGCTGCTGAACCTGCATCTTTTCTATCTTCTTTGTCTCACGACTTACTGCTTCAGCAAGTGTCAAGTCATCACTCTTTTTTCGGATCTCTATTAATTTTTCTCCGCTTAATATATCTTCCTGCAAAGTTTCCAACTTCAGGAGTGCATCCTGGAATCGTTCTTCATCAGCCATTGCATCTACGTCTGCGATGAACGTTACCAACCATTGATCAGCCAGGCTCTGGGCAGAGTTTTTGATGATATCAACATTTGATGAAACAGGTGAATAGGGATATTCAGCAAGGAACTTGTCAGATTGCCACACAAGTTTATATCCATCACGTTCCGGTCTAAAGCCGAGATAATTTCTTAAAAGCAATGAATATTCCTTGAGCTCTACACTTCCAGCTTCACTTCTTTCCAGGATGGAAAGCTGTAAAGTGGCCCAATCTTCTATTTTTGCAAGATCACTATAATCCTTTGAAATCTCATGATACTGCTCTTCAGCCTTATCATAATTTCCTGAGGCTGTATATAAATCTGCTAGAATTCTTCTAAGAGATAATATATCGGTACGCTGATCATCAGAGGCTGACATGAGATCAATAATTTCCTGATAGACTCTTGCTGCCTCTTTTTCCCTGTGTAATGACATGAGGGCATTACCATAAGAAATTCTTGTGTTTAAATGGACCCTGTCAAGCTGATTACCTGGAATCTGCTTCCAAACCTGTATTACCTGCTCAAACTCATTACTTCCAGCATATCTCTCAATCAGCGTTTCAATTTGAGGGAGATCAGCCTGTTCATCGCGCTGTTCCCAGCCTTCTCCCCTGTCATCACCACTTTTCAACAATCGACCACAGCTGGATTCAAGAAATGAGATATCCCGCTGTTCCAGATTCATTACTTCACTACTGGTAATACGATCTCCAGAACCCATATAATCCTGTCGCAATAATGCCTCATGTATTCTGTTATATCCGTTTAACACTTTTTGCAGATCACGAAAGCATCGAACCATCTCTTCGGAAGCTTCTTCATCAAGATCCATGACTACCGACTGATTATCAAGCTCCTTCCAACGATCAAGCTTTCTACCATATTCAAAGATTCGATCTTTAACATATTGCATCTCCGGCAGAACGATATCGTCCTCCGGAAACCCTGATACATGCTGCAATTTATTGTCATCCACATATTGTGGGTCAATATCAATGCCAACAGGATACGGTTGAACAACACTTTTAAATCCGACATTTTCTGTTGTTTCAAGTCCCTTACTTACTGCCGCAGTGTTATTAGGTGTAACAATTCGTTTCTTATCATACGCACAACCAGACAAAAGAAGGGAACAACAGAGCGCTGAAGTTACTGTGGCATATCGAATTTTCATGAGGTATTTTTTGGGTTAAAGAAATAGTGTTGGAATAACAACCTATCCTTAACAGGATAAAGTATGTTGTATCACGGAGAAGTAAAGAATTCAATACAGGGTTATCAGGAAGCTTACAATTCTGTTTCAATGAGTTGATTACCATTACCCCAGAACGGTGCATAATATCTTTTGGGTTTAAACCTGCCCGTCTCATAAATCTGCCCAAAGGTCATGATGGATGGTTGAAATCTGTTCGTTTCGTCAACTGTAACTGCAGGTTTTTCAATGCGTCCGCCGGAATCCTTATCCGCTCCAAGATTAACCTGTCCCATGTCATCATGGAGTATGCTTAAACCATAAAAAGAAAGATCCACGGGATCCAATTTCTCTTCATACGATTTCTCACGTAAAATAGTATTGACCATTTCCGTCCAGGCAGGAAGTGCTCCAGCTGATCCTGTAATTCTTGTGCTTTTTCTGCGCATGGCTTTATTATTGTCAAACCCAACATACACCCCAACAGCATACCCATTATCGAGTACCATACCGGTACCAGTCGTGGAGACATCTGGCAAATAGCCTAAAAATGAAGCATTCGTATAATTATTAGCTGTTCCGGTTTTCCCAAGCAGTGGGATAAGCAGATCCATTGCTCCAGCATCTTCCTTGCTACGATCCTCTTCCACCGGCAAGCGCACATGTTTCTGAGCATACCTGCCTGTTCCAAATTTCACCGTATTTTCTAAAATATGATTCAAAGCAAGACGCGGCTCAGGAGCAAGAAGTTCCTTTTTCTTTACCTCTGCCTGATACACCACTTCGCCATCAGCTGTCTCAATACGATCAAGGACAGTCAAAAGATCCCTTTCCATTCCCTGACCTTCTCCGAGCAGAAAAACATTCCCTGTGACCAAGGCTTCATACATACGTACCGCTTCCAGAAGAGTGACCACATTGGAACCGAGGGGAAAGGAAAGGACAGGACTCAGATGACTGCTGACCCCCATTTCACGCCCGTATTCAACCAGATAACGAAGACCAACCAAAACACGAAAGTCATGAACAGTTGCAAGAACTTCAAAATCATAAGGAGAGAGAGTAGACAAACGCTCATACTCAAATTTCACATGCTTTTCAACAAGAGCCAATGCGGCTGAGGAAATCGTAGAATCAAGCAAAACATCTCCCCAGAATGTTTCCCTCTCAGCAAAACTTCCAGCGGCTAAATATTGTTGCAGCCGATTCCTGTCCACCAAAGACATATCCTCGGTCAGGTTTTCTTTTTCAACAAAACTATACCGTCGTGTTTTCTGATCAAAACAGAGAACAGATTGCTCAATTAAATAAGGTGCATCAAAAGGATCAATGGCTCCTTGCCGAAAAGACTGCCTCAATTCTTTTAGTTGTTGCTGACGCAGGAGAAGAGAGAGATAATTGGTCTTTAACAGGTTTTTACGGAAATGGAGTTCCTTTTTCACCCTCTCTTTTACATTTTTCTCTGACAGGGCATCCGCAATCTCTTCTTTGTATTTGTTAAAATTCAATCCATAATGCAGGCTTTTCAAAACCTCGTATTCTTCCACCATATTTTCAAAGATAAAATCAGTTTCAAGATGTTGCACGGCAGATGTATATGCTGCCTCATGAAGAACAGATTGGTTTAAAACGATACCATAGTTATCTCTTATCCGAATTCGATACAGGTTATATGGCTCCTGTTTCCCGTTTTGAACCCGCGGCGCAAGATCTACTTTTGCAGCCACTTCCATAAACTCGTCAGAGGAGAGACGATCACAAAGGTGGTACAGGAGCCACACGGATGCCAAATTTTCTGACCGCACACCAGCCCAGCTCATGGAGACTTCCTGACTGGTAATTTCATGATCAGGTCTGGGAAAATAAGACTGCCCCTGGAAAACAAAAACATCACGATTATTGTGGAGTAAATCTGCACTATTCCAGCCAAGCTGCAAAGCTGCAGCGTAAACAAATGGCTTAAAAGCCGAGCCCATCGTTCTTTTAGCGGCAATGGCTCTGTTAAAAAATCTATTTTCAACCCCTCCGGCCATGGCCTTAATCATGCCATTTTGAAGTATCAGAGCGCCTCCCTGCAGTTCCGGAAATCGTTCCAGATCAAGAAGGACAGTTCCCTCCTTATCAAATTCTCTGATACTCACCCATACACGATCTCCAATCTGCAGCTGTTTTTTTAGCAGTGACAAATCTTTCTTTGTAACTTCACTCCATCTATCTTTTTTCCATTTCACAAGAGCAGCAAGTAGTCGGCTCAGGCCATCTTTAAAAATTATCCCCTGGCCAAGATCCCCACCAAAATCAACCGTGATTTGCAGACTGTCCGGCCCTTGTCCATTTTTCCATTGCAGATCAGTAATGGAAGCAAAAAGAAAGGCTCCTTTTTTTAACTCTCTGTCTCCACGATAATTTGTGTTGGCCAGTTCCTTCTGGACTTCTTCGCGATCATACCCACGGAGACGAACATCAAGCCTTGAAAGTTCATGACGTAGAGAATAGAGTATATTCTCCTGCAGTCCTTTATCCACACTGGTAATAACGTAAACACCAGCTGTTGCCAGATTACTGATCCCATGCTCCTCCAGGGCATCTTTCACCTCATCACTGGCCACAGCATCTTTTACCATCTCCATGACATAATCAAGGGCATAGCCTACCTGCCCTTCTGTAAAAACAATATCAGACACAGCAGCCTTGGCATACTCTTTACCACTGATCATCCCCAGGCCATTCATCTGTTTCAGGACATAGGCCATTCGTATTTTAACTCTCTTACGAACCTCTTCCTTTGCCTCTTCAGACTTACGATTGAAAGGATTGTAGTAATTAGGACGCTTCACACTGCCAGCAATAAAAACACTTTCCAGAAGGGTCAACTCTTCGACATTCTTATCAAAATAGTAACGCGCAGCAACACCCAGGCCATGACCATTTCCGCGGACATAAAACTGGTTACAGTAAAATTCAAAAATCTGCTCTTTTGTATAATGATATTCAAGACGAAGAGCATACAGAAGCTCTTTCAGCTTTGCCTCATAGGATCTGCCTGAACGCTTAAAAAGATTTTTTGCAGTCTGCTGAGTAAGTGTACTCCCCCCTTGCACCACCCTGCCCGCCTCATAATTTTTTATAGCAGCACGCGTAATGGAGACTGCATCAAAACCGTAATGTTCAAAAAAACGGTTATCCTCGGAAGCAACAAGGGCATCGACAAAAGTATCAGGAATTTGCTCCCACGTTACATATTTCCTGTGGGCATCATCAAAAAACACCCCAAGTGGAGTATAGCCATCGCTATACAGGACAGGACTTTCCTTCCCGAGAATACTCTGAATATTCTCAATGCTTATCTCTTTACCTGGATGTAATACAACCAGCCAATGGAGCACTCCCCAAATTGCCAAGAGTGAAAGGAAAAGAAAAGAAAAGAAAAAAAGGACTATTTTTTTGAACATATGAATAACAAATTAAGGCAGAGCAGCTTCTTTCAGGAACAACTACTAGTGCTAACACAGTGGAAATGAATGTAAATTTGTGCACAGCAACACTATTATTTGTTGCAATTTGTAAGCGCTTCGAGTTTAAGTATTAAAGTTTTAGAGATTGTACTGGTTTAGAGTCCATATCTCAAGACTACTTTTCACAAACTCATCAGTTTATACTCCTTGTCGCAAACTGATAAAATCATTATTTTCCACTTTACTTTTAATTTGTTTTTATGTTCCGATATTCATCATATCTCACGAAAATAATATGCCTTTCAGCAACAGTCCTGTTTTTTTCTTCCTGCAGCAGTAAACAATCAACCACTCTTTATTATCCCCTTCCTGATAGTGAAATAGCCTCACCAGTCAGTTCTCTGTCCATAGACCCTGAACTACTCCTTGTTGAGGCCGAATCTGAACAAGTTCTGACAGACGAGCTTGAGGCTCTTCGACATACAGGTTCATGGCAGCCTGAAGCTGATCCGGAACTCAATGAGCAGAAACAGGAAATTGCCTATGATTTCCCCATTGTCATCAACAAACAAGTGGAAACATATCTGGATCTTTTCCAAAATCGACAAAAAAAGACATTTCATCGCTGGTTGGAGCGATCCGGTAAATACATCCCAATGTTTAAAAAAGAGCTGCGTGATGCCGGACTTCCCGAGGATCTTGCATACCTTGCTATGATCGAAAGTGGATTTAACCAGCGCGCCTATTCCCGCGCAAAAGCTGTTGGTCTCTGGCAGTTCATGAAAGGAACAGGAAAAGATTATAATTTAAAAATAAACAAATATGTAGACGAACGCCGGCATGCTGAAAAATCCACTAAAGCCGCAGTCGCTTTTCTCTCTGATCTCTATGCTAATTTTGGTGACTGGCACCTGGCAGTAGCTGGTTATAATGCCGGAGGCGGAAAAATCAGAAAAGGGTTAAGAAAATACAAATGTGATAATTTCTGGAGCCTTGCCCAACATCGTTACCTGAGACTCGAAACCAAACGCTACGTTCCAAAACTGATTGCTGCCATCATCATTGCCAAAAATCCTGAACAATATGGTTTTACCAATATCAAATACGAAACTCCCCTGGAATACGAAACACTGCGTGTCGGGCCCGGGCTCAGCCTGGATGCCGTTGCCCTGCTGTGCAAGACAGATAGCAAAAAAATCAAAAAATTGAATCAGGAACTGAAAACCGGCAGAACACCACTGAATAAAAGTCATTATAATGTACAGATCCCCCTTGGCAGCAAAGAATTGGCAGGCGCCAACCTCTCTCGCCTGAACAGTTTTGTAAGCACTGGATACAAAACACATATCATTCGCAAGGGAGACAATCTTGCAAAAATCTGTAAACGCTACAATATCAATAAAACCACTCTTCTTAAAATTAACCACCTGAGGAGCAATAAGCTAGTTGCAGGCAAGCACCTTCGCATTCCATACAGCACGATTCGTTATCGCCTGTTGGCTGAAGGGAGCAATGGACAAATTGCAGCAGATGATCTTATTCTTCATACCATTAAACCAGGGGAAACTATTTCCAAGATTGCAGCGTCATACAATGTTCCCGCAAACCTGCTTGTTACGTGGAATGGATTAAAAAGCGTCCATAAAATAAGAGCTGGCCAGCAGTTAGCGCTCTACATTGAAGACACGGAGAAATCTGTGATCGTTACCGGAAAACCCTCAAAGAGTGCCAATGTTGCTTCTAGTAGCTCAGGCAGTAATTCAGCCCTGATCATTCTTGCAGAACAGAAAAAATTTGCCATTGCAGGAAAGACACCTGGAAAAGCCAAAATCAGCTGGTATCGTGTTCGCCAGGGCGACTCACTCTGGACCATTGCCAGGAAGTTTAATCTTTCCACCAAACAACTCAAATCCTGGAACAAACTCAAATCCAACCGTATTCATCCTGGAATACAACTCAAAATCAATAATGTGTAACAGGACCGCTCCCCCATACCAACCTGTTAAAGCAAACACGTAATGCTTCCTTGCAAACGTTCTCCCTTCAGAGTAAATAGGTGATGCTGAAAGACTGATTCTTTCAGCTTAAAAACGAACATATATTAATAACACCCCGCAAGGTATTAACAACACTCTATCTGTTCTTCTTTAGTTACATAAATATGCCCAATCAATCCTTCCCATCATCTGACTATCCGGCTGATGTTCATACTATTATCTATGGAGAGAAGACCATTCTTCTCATCGGTACAGCCCATATTTCTCAAGATTCCGTTACTCTTGTTGAAACGGTTATCTCACAGGAACATCCGGATTGTGTCTGCATAGAACTTGACGAAAAACGATATAAGGCACTGACCCAAAAGAAAAAATGGCAATCGCTTGATCTTAAGCAGATTATCAAAGACAAACAGCTTTCCACTTTAATGATCAATATGCTCATGGCCTCTTACCAGAAAAAACTTGGTGGCCAACTTGGCGTCAAGCCTGGTGCTGAATTATTGAGTGCTGCAAATACGGCAACATCAATGGATATCCCCATTGCGCTTTGTGATCGGGACGTTCGCATAACCTTGCGCCGCGCCTGGAAATCCACATCCTTTTTCAAAAAAGGCTACCTGCTCGCCACCCTTTTTGCCTCTCTTTTTGATTCAACTGAAATAAGTGAGGAGAAGCTTGCAGAAATGAAACAGAAAGATGTTCTTTCTGATCTAATGGATGAGATGGGGACTGCTCTCCCTGATGTAAAAAAGGTACTCATTGATGAAAGAGATATTTTCCTTTCTGAAAAAATAAAGGCGGCTGGTGGAACACGACTGGTTGCTGTGGTAGGGGCTGGTCATGTGGAAGGCATAAAAACTGTTTTCCATGACGACCGTAGTCTGGAACTTGAAGAAATCACGACCATTCCACCTGTTTCCCAAATATGGAAAACCCTTGGCTGGTCCATTCCCATACTGATCATCGGTTCCCTGGTGACCATCGGTATTCAAAAAGGTATGGCTGATGCCGGAGCAAACCTTCTTTATTGGATACTTGCCAACGGAATCCCTACGGCCATTGGCGGAATACTTGCCTTTGCCAATCCGCTCACCGTCATAGGAGCATTTGCTGCAGCCCCTGTAACCAGCCTGACTCCTGTAATTGGTGCCGGATACGTGGCGGCCTTTATCCAGGTCATGAGAACACCGCCGGTTGTTAAAGAATTTGAAACCGTTGGCGATGACATGGGTACGGTGAAAGGATGGTGGAAAAACAAACTCTTACGCGTCTTCCTGGTCTTTCTTTTTACAGGCCTTGGCTCTTCCATAGGAACTTATATCGGCGGCTATGAGATTATTAAAAATTTAATCAGCTGAAACTAGGCCCATAAAAATATGACTGACACTAAAACTAAAGAAAAAAAAGCCGGGCCAGAACTGGGCTCCAAACAAAAAAAATTCCTCAAAGGATTAGGACATTCCCTTACTCCTGTTGTGGCTGTTGGAAAAGAAGGGCTCACTGAAAAAATTATTACGGCCACAGCTCTTGAACTCAGTCGTCATGAGTTGATTAAAGTCAAAATTGGTAAAAGCAGCCCGGCCTCCAGACAGGAAACTGCTGAGGTGCTGTCAACAGGCAGTGAAAGTAGTCTCGTACAGATCATTGGCAAAACCATCCTCCTGTATAAGAAGAACCCGAAGCTGGACAAAGACAAACAGATCCGACTTCCCTGAGCTATCATCCTACAGCAGCCCCGAAAATATGATTTTTCCAGCCACCTCCTACAGCTTACAAAGTTGGATCATACACCCTGCTCTGCTCTGTTTATTCTTCATCATTTTCTCTTCACAAACCTGTCACAGCAATAACAATCCCGCTGACCAGATTTCTGCATTGGCCAGCACAGCAAATGCCTTTAGTTCTGTTATTGAAGAGGCAAAACCGGCAGTTGTTAATATCCTGGTCAAAAAGGCGATCGCCAAAGACAAGGATGGAAATGCGATTCATCAGGACTTTTTCGAAAACCAGTTGATAAAAGATTTCTTTGGCTCCACTCCTGATCAACAAAAAATAAAACCACCGAAAGAACGAAAACCCCAATATGGAAATGGTTCAGGCTTTATCATCAGTGCAGACGGTTACATTATCACCAACCACCATGTTATAAAAAATGCTGTTGAAATAACTGTCCATCTGCAGGATAAACGGGAATACAAAGCAAAAATAATCGGCTCCGATCCTCAATCCGACATTGCATTACTGCAAATAGAAGAATCCGGTTTACCGACCGTTCCATTGGGAAATTCCGACACCCTGAGAGTTGGTGAATGGGCAATAGCCATCGGTTCTCCGCTTGAGTTTATTCAAACAGTAACTGTGGGTATTATCAGTGCCAAGGGCAGAAGCAGTGTTGGGATCAGTGAATATGAAGATTTCATTCAGACGGATGCTGCGATCAATCCAGGAAACTCAGGTGGCCCGCTCCTTAATATTCACGGGGAAGTGATTGGCATCAACACTGCTTTCATGACTCAGAGTGGTGGGTACATGGGGGTAGGATTTGCTGTCCCCATCACCATGGCAAAAACTATCTCCCAACAGCTAAAAAAACATGGCTCGATGACAAGAGGCTGGCTGGGAGTGGCTTTGAAGGACATAACACCTTCAGAACTGAAATCAGCAACTGATCAATACTATCACTCCGCAGCCAGAGTAGTTGGAGTCACTAAAAATTCACCGGCCGACAAAGCACAACTGAAAACAGATGATCTGCTTGTTGCACTCAATAAAATTTCTATTCTTGGAGCTGCTGACCTTAGAAACCGTATCGCACTTACCCCACCCGGGACAAAAGTTACAATTCAATTTCTACGGAATGGTAAGCAAAAGGAAGCCAACATCAGACTGAGAGCACTAAAACATTAAATTACTCCTTTCCTTGTAATTTATCCTTTTCATATCCTCCTGCGCCTACCTACTATCCGTAACACGGTTACAATAGCAGTAGCAGTGTTTGTCTTCCAACAGACCTGGTTGCTCATAAAGCACAAGTACCTTAAGAAATCATTTTCTTGTTTTTTATTGTTTAAAGTGCTTTTATAAGACAGCTGCATCCTACAAAGAGGCACTAACACCGGTGATGAACTGTAAGGGGTATAAGTACCTTCACAAAATTCTTTTCAAAAAAACACAACAATAATTCCTAAGGTACTAAATGGTTAAGATTAGACCAAATTTTCCATACAAGCACTCTTCACAACATCAAAAAACTAGTATTTCTACCTATTTACAAACCCAGCTGACTATGCTTTAAATACATTTCAATTCATTTGTGGACGAATGGTCAGGAACCACTTAAATTCTGAAAGGAAAGAAGTCTGAAAAAAATTCCCCAACGATAAGAGGTTTAAAATTAGGTGGCTATACAATACTCAGCTGTGAACTATCTTCTCCTCAACTTCTACTGTATTCCAGCCCTGCAAAAACTATTGTCCGAAAAGACCTTGTTCTTCCCTCATGGGCAATACCTCAAAAGTTTTCAGGCTACTTTCCCCCTTACAAGGGACTATCTTTTACTTAATTATCTCCATATCCTATATCGTTTCTTTGTAAGCAGACAGGTTTAATTATGAGTGATTTTTACAAGGTCGTATACACTCCAGCAGGAAATATTGATGCAACTTTGGCCGTTGCTGCATCCCGTGCAGGTGGTGTCGGTATATTGAACGCTGAATTGCTGGATGAATTCGATCTGTTTTTAGATCAACTGGATTTTCTTTCCCAAAAGGCACATGGTGACTTCGGAATAAAAATGGATGTTGCCAGTGATCGCTTACTTGATGCAGCCTTGGACTATTCTATCAAAGGAATGAAATGGTTGATTCTTGATTATGAAATTATACCATCTTGTATAGAATCAGTAATCAAACTCAAGAAAAATGGGGTTCGGGTATTAGCTGAGGTAAAAAGTCTCCATTTGCCTGAAGCAACGCTTGAAGAAATTATAGATGGCTTTGTCTTAAAGGGTAATGAATCAGGTGGTTTTGTCGGTGAAAACAGCTGTTTTATCTTGTTACAAAAATGGTTGAAACAGACACGCCTGCCACTTTTTATCCGTGGAGGTGTCACCCCGCATGTCGCTGCAGCCTGCAGTGCCTTAGGTGTTGCCGGAGGAATTCTTGACAGTCAAGTGCTCCTGTTGGCTGAGTCACCGCTATCACAAAAATTAGACCCTCTTTTAAAAAATCTGTCCGGTAATGAAACGATTGCCGTGGGTGATGGTGAGAAAGAGAATTACTTCAGATTGCTTGTTCGTCCCGGACTTCGTGCGTCTCAGAATTTTTACCTCAAAGCTGAATGTCAAAATTACAACGCATTAAGGGAACTGGTTGTCGGAAAGATTGATTGGCAGGTTGCTGAAAATTGCATAATCCCTGTGGGACAGGATATCTGTTTTGCCGGCCTCTGGCGTAAGCAATACGGCCATATGGCAGCTGTGTTCAAAGCCATAGATGCCGCTATTGATGATAGTCTACCTCAAACGGTTACAAATAAACCTTTTTCTGAAAATTCCCCCCTGGCACGATTTCTTGGCACTGCTTTACCGATTGTTCAGGGACCGATGGCAAGAGTATCCGACTGTTTTGAGTTTGCACAGGCTGTGTCACGGGGAGGTGGGTTACCGATGCTTGCCTTGGCATTATTAAAAGGAAAAGCATTAAACAAACTGCTGGACGAAACAGCAACAGCTCTTGGCAACAGTCCCTGGGGTATCGGCGTGCTAGGCTTTGCCCCGCAAGCCCTGCTGGACGAACAGTTAGCCCTTGCAATAAAATATAAGCCTGATTTTGCAATAATAGCCGGTGGTCGTCCTGACCAGGCTGTAAAAATGGAAAAAACAGGTATTCGCTCTTTTTTACACGTTCCATCTGCAAACTTGATTCCGTTATTTCTCCAGGAAGGTGCCTGCCGTTTCATTTTTGAAGGCCGGGAATGTGGTGGACATATCGGTCCGCTCAGTAGTTTTGTTTTGTGGAGTACAATGGTTGATCGCCTGCTCTCAGAGTTTAATGATGGAAAGGCGACTAGTACTGATATTCAGGTACTTTTTGCAGGAGGTATCCATGACGCCGTCTCTTCCGCCATAATTCAAGTACTCGCCGCACCGTTGGTAAAGGCAGGGGTAAAAGTTGGAATCATCATGGGAAGTGGCTACCTTTTTACTAAGGAAATTGTTGACTCCGGTGCAATAGTATCAACTTTTCAAAAAGAGGTTGTTGATTGCAAACATACTGTAAATCTTGAGTCAGGCCCAGGCCATGCCAGCCGGTGCGCTTATACCCCCTTTGCGCAGGAATTCTTTCGTAAACGAAGGGACATGCATGAAAAAAACATTCCTGTTGATGAGAGTAGAGAGGTACTTGATGGCCTTATAATGGGGAGATTGAGGATAGCCTCAAAAGGATGCGCCAGGGTAGGTGTTAAAGGGGCTTTGAAAAACTTTGATGAAGGCCGGCAGCAAAATGAAGGAATGTACATGTTGGGCCAATTGGCTACTCTACGAGGAGAAATCACCAGCATATCCACATTGCATCATGAAGTGACGGAAGATGCCGAGGCTCTCTTATCACGGCAACTCGACAAAATAACTCAGGAAAAAGTCATACCAGGTGCCCCTGTTGATGTAGCCATTATCGGGATTTCCACTTTATTGCCAAAAGCTGACAGGACACAGAAATATTGGGAAAATATTCTTAATAAAATTGATGCAATTAGTGAAATTCCGTCTCATCGGTGGGACTGGCGGTTGTATTACGACGAAGATAGACAGGCAAAAGATAAATCCTACTCAAAGTGGGGTGGCTTTCTCAATGATATGCCTTTTGATCCAACCCGATATGGGATGCCGCCCAAATCAATAGAGTCTGTGGATCCCATGCAGCTTATGGCCCTTGAGGTAGCACGCCAGACGTTAATTGATTCCGGGTATGAAGACAGGGACTTTGACCGTGAACGCGCATCCGTCATAATCGGTGCCAGTGGAGGAGCCGGCGATGTTGGCATGCAATATGGACTGCGTGCCGAGTTGCCGAGATTTCAAGGTGAACTCCCACCTGCAGTTGCAGATCGTTTACCTGAATGGACTGAGGATACTTTTGCCGGCATCCTACTCAATGTCATTGCCGGTCGAATTGCCAATCGACTCAATTTTGGTGGCGTAAATTTTACTACTGACGCAGCCTGCGCCTCGTCGTTGGCTGCTATTTACCAGGGTATTGCCGAATTAACCTCAAGACGAAGCGATTTTATTATTGCCGGTGGCGTTGATACTGTACAAGGCCCGTTTGGGTTTATGTGTTTCAGTAAGACTCAGGCCTTGTCTCCCCGTGGTAAATGTAACACTTTTGATGTCTCGTCCGACGGTATCGTCATCTCGGAAGGTATTGCAATGGTAGGCCTTAAAAGGGTCGAAGACGCAGAGAGGGATGGAGATCGAATATATGCTGTCATCAAAGGTATAGGAGGCAGTAGTGATGGCAGAGCCAAAGGGTTAACCGCTCCACTGCCGGCAGGGCAACTAAAGGCCATGAATCGTGCCTATCAACAGGCGGGATTTGGACCGGAGAGCGTGGATCTTTTTGAAGCACATGGCACCGGAACCGTTGCAGGCGACACGGCGGAACTTGAAAGCACAACCGAGTTGCTCAAAAAGGCTGGGAGCGGAACCTGTCAAGCAGTAATCGGATCCGTAAAAACACTGATTGGTCACACCAAGGCAACCGCTGGTATTGCCGGTATGATTAAGGCGGCACTTGCTTTGCATCATCATGTCTTACCACCCCATGGCGGTGTGACACAGCCAAATCCTGGCTTTTTAACTGATGACTGTCCACTTTACCTGCTGGATGAACCACGGCCTTGGCTGAAAAGAGATAATATTCCACGTCGGGCGGCATCAAGCGCGTTCGGTTTTGGCGGCACCAATTTTCACGTGGTGCTTGAAGAGTATACCGAAGAATACCGACCGTGGTTACGCACTTCTGTCAGTCAATCCTGGCCGGCTGAACTTTTCCTCTTGAGTGACAACAATAGAAAAGGATTAACGACACAACTGATACAGATTCAACAAGATTTCAGCACAATCAGCAATAATGAAATACGGGATCTTGCCTGTAATCTAGCCGATAAGTGGGCAGCCAAAGATGAAGTCATGGCAATTGTCGCCTCAGACTTTAATGATCTTGCGGGTAAGATAGAATTGGGTTTGAACTATCTGGCAGGAAAAAGTGCTGAACTTCCTCCCGGTATTTATCATAATAGTAAGCCTGTCAAAGGTAAAGTTGCTGTTCTTTTTTCAGGTCAGGGTTCTCAATATATCGATATGCTGCGGGAGCTGGCTCTTTATTTTCCAATCTGTGCCGACACATTATCCATGGCTGATCAGCTGTTGAATGACTCCTTCTCCAAGCGCTTTGGTGAAGGAGTTCGTTTGAGCCATTTTATCTTTCCACGTGGGGCATATGGTCAGGAACTGCAAAATGCTGCTGCTCAGGCTTTGACTAGTACTGATGTCGCACAACCCGCTCTAGGGGCTGTTGAGGCAGGGCTCTGGCAACTAATGAAAGAATTTGGCCTTGCACCAGACATGTTGGCCGGACACAGCTATGGTGAATTTGTAGCCCTTTTTGCCAGCGGATGTTTTGATTTTGAAACCTTGATGTTACTTTCCGAAACAAGAGGCAGATGTATAGTTGACAGTGCATTGTCTTCAGGTCAGGAACTGGGAACAATGGCCGCTGTTATGGCCTCGCGGAATGATGTTGAAAAAATGCTTGCCGGATCCGATGGAGTTATTGTTGCAAACCATAATGGCCCCATGCAAAGCATTATTTCCGGATCAAAATCAGCCATTAAAGAACTTGTAGAAAAAATATCAAAAACCGGGGTGAAAGTAACTGAACTGCCGGTGGCCGCTGCGTTTCATTCCGGATTTGTCGAGTCCGCCCAAACTGGTTTGGTGGATATTATTGAGGCAGGCACCTGGCAAGCCGGCAAGATTCCGGTTTACTCCAATACAACCGCTGAACCACATAATTTGGATATTGGCCAAGTCAAAAATCAAATGGCCGAACATCTGGTAAAACCAGTGGAATTTATGGCTGAAGTGGAGGCGATGTACAGTGATGGAGCAAGGATTTTTCTGGAACTTGGCCCCAAATCCGTGCTGAGCCGGATGGCTGCTAATATTCTTGCAGATAAGCCCCATAAAGCGATCGCCATTGAAAGTGACGGGAATGGTATAAAAGGAATGCTTTGCTGCTTTGCCCAATTACTCTGTGCCGGAGTGAAACTTGATATAAAGAAGCTTTTTGCAGGACGGGACTGTCTAAAAGGAAACTTGTCTCAAGTGCAGAGGGAAAAACCCCTATCACAACACACTTGGATGCTCAATGGCAGTGGAGCCAGGAAAGCTTCAGAACCGGTTAAACAAATCGGTGTCAGGGCGGATGAACGTGCGGCAACAGTGAACCTCAAAACTGAGAAATCGCCCTTTTCTGTATCATCTGAAAACAAATCGTTTGTTTCTAAAAAATCAATATCGGCACCAAGCCGAAAGGAGAGTCCTACTATGGGAAGGCAACGAAATGGGCCTGTTGCTGAAGATTCAGTAGTTATGACTAATTATTTTGATACAATGCGCCGGTTTCTTGAGACCCAGGAACATATTATGTCGTTATATCTCGACGGGTCAACAACAAAAAGAAGCTCCGGTGCGCGGTTTCAGCGGCTTGTTCAATCACAATCAAAAACAATGGCGGCGAGCCCGGAATTAGAGGGTCTGCAAGCCACCCAACAGCCAGCCCCCATGGCACAGTCGACTGAAGTTGTGAGACAAGTTGACGAGGATACGCCCGTGCAATCTGGAGCTGCTCCTGTTGTACCTCATCCGTCTGATGTTCCTCCAAATCCTGTATCTATAGACGCAGACAGCCAGGGAGCAGTTGTAGATCGGGAAAAAATGACCGATATGTTTTTCACTATTATTGAAGATAAAACCGGATATCCAAGGGACATGGTTGGCCTT
>JAOZQU010000056.1 GCA_029932055.1 Desulfocapsa sp. | reverse complement strand
GTCCGGTGAGAGGGCCCGTAATGGGCCATTTCCTTGAGTTTCCTTTCACGTAACTATTCAGCGTGTTGTTTTTTATACCCCTCCCTCAAGGGGGTACAGAAAAGAGTGACAGAAATGAAGGCGTAATGTACTAACACCTCACAAGGGGTATAAGTACCTTAACCAAATTATTTTTTGTGAAAAAAAACAAGGAAACAATTTATAAGGTACTAAAGGGACATCTTTGTGCTCTGTGGCGGCAAAGAGGAACAACTCAATGGAAAAGCAAAAGTTCATGGAATACTGAATGCTTCTGCGCTGGTCTATTTGATGTTGCTGTTTTGGTTGGAGTCTTATAGGGTGTTATTTAGGTTTCGGGAGGGAGAGTTGGGTGTTATGTCTGTTGCTGTCATCTCAGATGGAAGTTGTGGTGACGGAAGGTCAAAAAATAGCCACTCGACAGGACTAAGCTCAGCTCAGTTTGGAGGGCCGATTTGGTGGTTGGAGGCGTGTTTTTCCCCCTGGTACTATCCTGTCGGAAAACAATTTCTTCTCATTAGCTGGTGAAAAATAAGTTCGAATTCTCTGGTTCAGCCTGAAAGCGATTATTTATCACCAATGAGCACCAAATAAGCCTTGCGGGAGAATTAATTTGAATCAATTTTATAAGAAAATGGCAATTTGGTTTGCAATTTGCCTTATTTTCGTCCTCATCCAATTCCAATATCAGCAGCCGGATAACGATATCAGTAATACCACAAAGCTTTCCTATACTAAATTTAAAGAAAATCTAGATAAAGGATTAATTCCCAATTTTACCCTTGAGCAAAATCAAGCCACCTGGACAGATGCCAAGGGTAAACATTTTATGGCCAACTTACCGTCCAATCCATCGACAATTGATACCTACCTTGCCAAGGGGGTTGACATTGAAATTATACCGAACATAGATGAAAGGAGTATCTTTCAACAATTATTTTCCTTTGAATTAGTTATCCTCATGTTCTGTATCTGGTATTTTTTTATCAGGGGGAGATGGCCTAAGAACGACAAGGCCATGGCTTTTGGTAAATCAGAAGGCCTGGTTGTTGATGGTACAAAATCAGATGTCAGGTTTAAAGATGTTGCCGGCATAGACGAAGCCAAAGAAGAGCTTGTTGAGATTGTCAATTTTTTAAAAAATCCAACAAAATTTATTGAAGCAGGTGCCCGTATTCCCACCGGGGTGCTCCTTTATGGTGATCCGGGAACAGGGAAAACTTTGTTGGCAAAAGCGATTGCCGGGGAAGCAGGCGTTACCTTTTTTTCCATGAGTGGATCTAGTTTTGTGGAAATGTATGCCGGGGTTGGTGCCTCACGGGTTCGTGATCTATTCATTAAGGGGAAGAAAAAAGCACCATGTATTATCTTTATTGATGAGATTGATGCAGTGGGAAAACATCGGGGCGCTGGTGGCAATGATGAACGGGAACAGACTTTAAACCAGCTTTTAGTTGAAATGGATGGTTTCCAGATAAGTGATAAGGTTATCGTCGTTGCAGCCACCAACAGGATAGATACCCTTGACTCAGCCTTGTTGCGTCCTGGTCGTTTTGATCGTCAGGTATTAGTACCACTTCCTGATGTCGTGGGTCGAGAGCATATTCTTAAGGTTCATGCCGGCAAGGTTAATGTTGCTGAGAATGTAAACTGGCAGGTGCTTGCTAAAGGAACTCCTGGTTTTTCAGGGGCAGAACTTGCAAACATGGTAAATGAGGCCACCCTTATTGCCGTCAAAAATGATACTAAGGTTGGCATAAAAGAGTTAGAACTTGCCAAAGATAAGGTAATGATGGGAGCAGAACGGCGATCAATGATTATTTCTGATAAGGATAAGGAAGTTACAGCCTATCATGAAATCGGTCATGCCTTAGTGGCCGTAATGACCCCTGGAACCGACAAGGTAACCAAGGTCAGTATTATCCCCCGCGGCAAGTCCATGGGACAGACAATGCAAGTCCCTGAAACTGACAAGTACTCACATACATGTACATATCTTTTTGATAAAATATGTGTTCTCATGGGAGGCAGGATTGCCGAAGAGCTTATTTACAATGAGTTATCCACCGGCTGTGCAAATGATATTGAACGAGCCAGTGAAATTGCTCGTAGAATGGTTTGTGAGTGGGGGATGCATGAAGATATTGGCCCCATAGTATTTAAGAATCCAGAGCAACCTGGCTTGTCCAGCCCAACTATTAGCGAGAAGACAGCTGAAGCTATAGATGCCGCAGTTCAAGATATCATTGATCGAGCCTATAAATATTCTACAGAAATTTTAGTGGGCAACATCTCACTGCTCAATAAGCTTACCCTGGAATTATTAGAGAAAGAAACCATTAGTGGTAAGGATATCAAGCGGCTGATGAATCGTGATGGCCACCTCCATTTCTTACGCCATTCTGAAGCTACCGATTGAGCCTGCTGCCATGAGCAGCGAGACAATCCCTGTGTGGCCGCGTGACGCACAATTTTTTTCGGTTGTGGCTAATTCCTGTCAGTGACAAGCAATACTGTTTTCTGAGAACACAAAACTAACACCGGTAAACGGTAAGGAAAACCGACATAAGTGCCTTGGTGGTACTTGTAACTCATTAATTTTAGATCACTCTTCAGTTTTCTTGTTTTTTATACCCCTCAAGGGGGTACTGAAAAAAATGACAGAAATTATGGAGTAGAGCACTAAAGATACTGATCTTACGAGCTAAGCGAACCCTAAAGAGCCCCAGCGGATAATCCAAGATTTCATTGGGTGGATTTGACAATTTTTCTAAAGCTCAACCGGATTTGTTTAATCATATTTTTTGATTTTTCCACGGAGAGTAGCTTTAGAAAAGTTCAGTTCACGGCAGCTGGCTGAAGATGCTGTTCATCTGGCACTGTACAGTGGTAAAACGTTTGTGTCAGCTGGTGACGTACTTGGGCTGAGAGCAGAGCTTTTTAACGGCAAGGTTGGTCATTACATCCCCTCCGGTTCCACTGAAGAGCGTATGCTCTGGTTGGAAATGAAGGGAATCGATTCGAGCGGCAAGACTTTTACTATTCCGGTTGAGGGGAAAGGTTTTGCAGGAGAGGAGTATACCATTGCCGATTCCAAGGCCATTGCCTATCAGGCCATGGGAGAGATAATGGAAGTCAAAGACTGGAAGGGCATCAGCAGAGATGGTAATGTTCCTGACGGTTCCAGGATATTCCGCCGACCATTTTTTGATCCTGAGGGAAGGATGACTATCTGTCAATGGTTCACTGCCGAGAATACTGCCATTGATTACCGCATTGGTCCCAGAGAGACAAAAATTGAACGCTACAAATGGACTGTTCCCGCAGAAGCTGCAGCCGGGCCAATGAAGATTGAAGCAAAACTTTTTTACAGCCAGGTGCCAAGTTCCGTGGGAGAATACATGGAGCTTGATGCCGATGAATATGCGCCAATCAGGGTGAACGAGGCAAGCCTGAGTATCGATATTAAATAATAGCTTTAAGGCAAATTCCCATCCCTATGGGTGAGTATAGGTCATCAATCGACAAATTCGCTCAAAAGACCGGTTACACTGCAGTGTAACCGGTCTTTTGCGTTCTGCGCCATAGTTCTTCGCACGCACTGTTTATTTCCCATTTCCAAATCGGATAAAATTTGTATATTCGATCATATTCCAGCTTCAATTAATATTGACAGTTATGAGATATCGTCTGTTATTTTTTTTCTTGTAATTTTTATTTTTTTGTGAAAAAATTAAAATAAGCATTGGTTTGGTTCTATCAAATCATTAAAATTAACATGTAGTTATGTTTCGGAGAGGTGATGATGCGGTTAACGGGAATACTTGTAACAGCTTTTGTTTTATTGGGTTTTTTTTCTGCCTATGCCAATGATGCCCCTTCCGGGGTTATACGGGTAACCAAAGCTGATCCCACCAGCGATCGGAAGCCTTCTGTATTTATTCACGAAAAACATGAAGCCTATGATTGTGACCTGTGTCATCACACGTGGGATTTTGACAGTGAGATACAGAAATGCGCTTCATGTCATCCGATTTTTCGCCATAGAGAATCCGAACATGCGAAAATGGAATGCGATGAGTGTCACAAAAGCTGGGACATGGCAAGAGATATCGAAGAATGTGGGACTTGTCATCCAGGCAATGAAAAGGGCGGTGTTCCAAACATCGTTAAGGTCTCGCACCGGGCTTTGTGTAAACGTTGCCATCGAAAACTTGAAAAAGAGCACAAACCTGCCGGCCCGACAAACCCTTGCACCTCCTGCCATCGTTAGAAGTGAGTCCGGATGGAATAATCGTTGTTAATCTATTGCAGGGTGACCATTTTTTTGATCATAAAACTTGACAGTTATGTGTACTTCCTTTGGGATTTTGAGGAGAATTTAATATGCGTTTGAAGCTTAGTCAGCAAATTTTACTGGGATTTATTGTGATTGGATCCTTGCTTGTGGTTTTAGGTCTGGTCTCGCACTTCGGCATTCAGAGTATGCACAAGATGGCACAAGATGCAGGGCATGCGGCTGATACTGTGTCCGAATTGAAGACTATGGAGATTGATCACCATGAATGGGCCGAGAAAGTGGAACAGAGCCTATTGCAGGAGTACGACCCGGGTATGCGACTTACGGTTGAAATCGATGACCATAAGTGTAATCTAGGCAAATGGTTGTATGGTGAGCCGCGTAAAGTTCTGGAAACCCACTATCCTCAGCTTGTTCCGATATTGAAAAAAATTGAAGTTCCGCATTATCGGCTGCATGATTCCATTAAGGAGATCAATTTAAATCTAATTGAGGCTGAAGATTTCGAAGGAGCTAAGGACGATTACCGTGTACTTACCCAGTCAGCTCTGGTTGGGACTTTGAATGTTTTCGGAGAACTTGAAGAAGTTTTAGCCGGGATTGAGCATGAAGCTGCGGCAGCAGAAGCAGCAAAGGCTTCACAAACTCGAACCACGATAATGGTGGTGGCTCTGTCGGGCGTATTGATTGCCCTGGTAGTTATATTCTGGGTGCGGGCCAGTTTTGCTCGTATTATGGGTGGCGAACCTGAAGGTATGAATGCGATCCTTAAAAAAATCGCAGATGGGGATTTGACGGTTGCCATCAATAAAGATGCCAGGCCCGGCAGCATGCTGGCTGCGCTGTGCGAAGTAAAAGAAGGCCTGACCTCGATTGCTGGAGATATTTATGGCGGGGTCGAGTCTCTGGCTCTTTCCTCGACTGAACTCTCCACGATTTCCGAACGGCTTGGCGATGCCTCAGGTAATGCCACGGGTAAAAGTAATACGGTGGCGGCTGCGGCTGAAGAAATGAGTGTTAATATGAACTCGGTGTCAGCGGCTTCGGAGACCACGGCTACCAATGTCAACGTGGTAGTGACAGCGGTTGAAGAAATGACTTCGACGGTGGACGAGATTGCCAGGAATACAGAAAAAACCAGTTCTATCAGCAGTGTCGCAGTTGGTAAGGCCCGTCAGGCCTTGACAAAAATCGATAAACTCGGCCATGCTGCCCAGGAAGTCGGCAAGGTAACCTCGGTGATTAACGAAATTTCCGAGCAGACCAATCTGCTCGCCTTGAATGCAACGATTGAAGCAGCCCGTGCAGGAGAGGCAGGCAAAGGTTTTGCTGTAGTTGCCAATGAAATCAAAGATCTGGCTCGCCAGACCGCGGATGCGACCCAGGATATTCGCAGGATTATTGAGGAGATTCAAGGGTCAACCGGGGAAACGGTTGAGGAGATCCGGGAAGTGACAAAGGTCATTGAAGAAGTCAGTGAACTGGTGACAACGGTGGCTGCTGCCATTGAAGAACAGTCGGCGAACACTCGGGAGATCACCGACAGTGTTGCCCAGGCCTCCCAGGGAATTGCCGAGATCAATGAAAATATTGCCCAGAGTTCGATGGTGGCGGGTGAGATTTCGTCTGATATCGCCGAGGTCAATGTACTTGCCGGTGATCTTAGCGAAAACAGTACACAGGTCAATAACAGTGCCGATGATCTTGGCAAGCTTGGTGAACGTTTGAAAAGTATTGTTTCGCGGTTTAAACTTGATAAATAATGGCTGAACGGGAAGTTTTGTTTAGGGTACATTCAAAAAAAACTTCATATTACTCGTTACTACTCGATATACCGCTCCTGCGGTGTGTCGTGTCTGGTAGCGCTCTGCGCTGCGAGAATCATGGCGCAGAGCGCAGTTGCGATGGATTGGTTACACCGCAGAGCGATGTAACCAGGGTATAGCGAAGACTCCGGGAAATTATTCTGTAAGGTACTAAAGTTTCCGCCTCTATTTGTTGAGAAAATCGATCTGCTGCTGATCCAGTATTGTATTGGTAGTGTGAATACAGCGCAGATGAACCATGGTCGCCTCGCCTTTTAATTGCCCGATTTCCTGAACTAGTGAACGAAGTTCCTCTGGTGATTTTCCGCCAAGACTTCCATCCACAACCTGTTGCTCAAGTACCGTAATCTCTTTGCCAAGCTTCTTCACATTGCCCATGGTTTTTTTTCTGACCACAAGGAGTTTCGTCTTCTGTTCTTCTGAAAGGTTCAACTCAGCATTATCCCATTGCTGCATCAGCAATTTGGTGGGATGGGGAAGTTTATCCGTTATCAGAAAAGGGGAGTTTTTGGGTTGCCCGCTTCCCTCTGCCATAACGAATATAGCGGACAGAGAAAAGATCATGAAGAGAAGGGTGACTATAACCAACTGATTTTTTTTCATTTTCGTATATCCCTTTTTATTGTTTTATCAAACTATAGCTCCTCTGCTAACATAGCTGATCTAGATCGGAATCACAATATAAAAAATAATACATTGTGGTACTTTGGGGGGCTCTTTTACGAACCACTCCTGAAAGAGTATTGTCTTTATATTTCTAACTATTAATTCAAAACTTTTAACCGACCTTCCCGTCATTAGAGAGTTATCACAAAATAGATACAAGCCATGAGAATTAAACTTCCAACGCGGAAAATTTGATTATAAAGGATCAGCTCTGCAGCGATTTTTGGTTGAAAAATTCCAGCATAGTAGGGGAATTGATGGCGGATTGCCCGTACCGGCGATGACAGAACATTTCCCACAACCAAAGCCAATACAACTTCCCGGTAATTCATACTTCCCTCCTGTAACAGGGCTCCGGCCACTGCAAGTCCTGCTGTGAATTCAGCTGCAACATGGAGTGTGATAATTCCCATGGATTGTGGGGTAAGCCAGGGAAGAAAGGACAGATAGTCAGCCATTCCTTTTTCAAGAACTGTAAAAATACCGGCTCGGTGCATAAAAAAAATGAGGATATAGATAGGAACAGTAAAACGAATGATTTTGCGAATTCTTTTTTTGAAGCGTTTCCAGCTTTTTTTAAGTGCCCCTTGCCAATCAATTTTTTTATGAACTGGATCTGCAACTTTTTCTACTGTTGGAGGCTTTCTGTCAATCGGAACAAGAAGAAAACGGCTTAAAATAACTATGGAAACAGTACGGAAAATTGCTGCACTGAAAGTGAGTCCAACGTAAATTATTGCAGCCCCTTTGATCAGTGGTGCTGTAATAAAAAAGACTGTGGGAAGGTGGAGGAAGTATGTGGGCAGGCTGTTGAAGAGATTGGAGAGAATCAGTTCTTTTTTCAGTATCTGTTTTTTTTCATAAGCCTCTGAAAGCATAGTGTTTGCAGATACTCCTGAAAAGAGAGCCATGGAAAATGATGCACCTGCAGTATCCGAGAGATTTCCAAATCGGATCAGAGGGCGTGCCAAAGTCGCAATTTTTCCTGTCCAGTTTAGAGATTCAATAAAATTGGCGATCAGCAAGCCAATAGAGATAAAAAAAATCAGACGAATGAGAGGCCAGATCAAACTGGGCCAGAGTTGTGGGATAATATCAGCAAAGTGCATAAAAATACTGCGAAGAAATAAAAATACAAAAAAAATGCAGAATCAGAACATCCGTATGAGTCGATGCCTGATTCTGCAAAAATAGAGAGTAAAAAAATTATTCTGCGGAAGGAGGCAAGCCCTCACGGCTTCCCAGCAGTAAGCCTCCAATACGTTCTTTTTCGTATTCATCCTGGGCTTTAAGGTACTCACCATGTTCCTGGCCACGAATACCGGAGTCCCTGTTGAAATATCTGGATCGTTTGGCAATGAGTTTTTTCCAGGATTCAAAATGTTCATAGAAAAGTTTTTCAACGACTCCATCTTTTACAAGGCGGTAGAGCTTTTTGTTGATGGCAGGCATCTGCACGGCCATGGGAGAATTTTTACCAATGGTCAGATGGAAAGACTGGGTTGTTACCGGAGGCTCAAGAATAGTAATGGCATCTTCGCCACGCAGAAGCCTTGTATAAATGAGAGCAGTGTACAGATCAACAATAAGATAGTCGGCCTCACCACGGCTAAGGAGTTCGACTGCTCGTTCAAAAGCAATAAACTGAACATCGAGTTTTTCTTTGATAAAGGTGTCAAATTTCTGGCCGTAGCTTTCACCGATATTGCTGACGCCTTTTTTACCGATCAGAGATTTCCAGCGTCCAAAAAGAAATTCTTTGTTCTTTTTTACTACGATTACAGTGGGCTGTGGAAGATATGGTAATGAATAATCCATATAGCTGGCGCGTTCATCATTTTTATATGCTGAAACGATCATGTCGATTTCGCCACTCTTACATTTGTCCTGAACTTGTTGCCAGTTACCTGAAACCCTGATGTCATAATCAAGTTTTAGCTCTGTGAGAATGGATTTTGCAATATCAGGGCCGATACCGGTGAGCTTTTTATACTCCTCCCATACTATTGGCGGTGCTTTTGGATTACCGGAAACAATGAAGGTTTCTGCTGAAAAACTGTTGGCAGCAAATAAACAGAAAATAATAAGACTGGAGATAAGCAGAGAAAGTTTCTTCATAATACTATAATTCCTTAATATGTTGATGGTTTCATGAAAAGTCCTCTCGTCCGTCATTCCAGCCTCCTCGGGAATGACTGGGTAGCGACATGTTTGAGTTTTCACCCTAAAGGGTATAAATACGATTCTATTATATTTATAAAACAGCAAGTATGCTCTATCTGATCACGAAAAAGAGTAATCGATTCAAGGAAAATCGCAAACGTTAAAGCGAAAGATCGTGAATCAGACATTGGGCATATAATCCCTTTGGATCATTAAATAATAGTATGTCACGAATTGGGGCGGTCAGCCGACTAATTACAGTGAGAAGGGCCGGTGAAAGAGTGGTGGAGGCGAGCCAGTTACTGACTGTTCCTGAGAAGATCTGTAAAATTTCATCTTTAACAGTGCGTGGACGGCGGATGTACGAGGCTGTGTAATCATCGAGCCCTGCAAGGCCAGCGGCTGAACCAATGGCATCCTCAAGTGTTCCAAGGTTGTCAACAAGGCCTAGTTGCATAGCATTTCTACCATCAAAAACCCTTCCTTCCGCTATCTTTGAAAGTTCGTTGTGGTTGATGGATCGTCCTTTAGATACAATTTTAAGAAATTGATCATAGCCGCGATGAAGGCTGATATTAATGCTTTCCTTTAAAAGAGGTGAAATAGGGCGACTGAGATCAAGGGCTGCAGCTAGACTTGTAGTTCCCACACCATCGGAATAAATACCAAGATCTGTAAGCGTATTTTCAAAAGTGGGAATGGCTGCAAAAATCCCAATGGAACCGGTGAGTGTAACAGGAGAGGCCCAGATTTTATCAGCATCTGCAGCAATCCAATACCCACCGGAAGCAGCCATTGCACCCATTGAAATCACCAGAGGTTTGCCTGTTTTTTTGTATTCAAGGATTTCTTGTCGAATGACTTCTGAGGCAAAAACAGATCCGCCTCCTGAAACAATCCGAAGTACCAGTCCATTAATATTGCTGTCTGTACGAGCTTTGCGTATCAGATCACCCATGGAGTCTCCGCCAATCATACCAATGGGTTGTTTACCGTTTAAGATCGTTCCCTCAGCAACAATGATACCAATGGACCCTCCACTGGCAGGAGGATCGACAAAAGAACGGGGGATGGTACTCAGATAGTCGTTCAGTTCTACCTGCTTAAAGTTTCCTTTATGGTCTTCTCCGGTGAGTTCAACAAGGAAAACGCGCAGCTCTTCACGGGTTTTCAGGCCATCAACCAATCCTGTTTCAAGAGCAAGTCTTGCTGTGTCACCTCCTGCTGTGGCAAGTTCAGAGGCGATATTTTCAGTGTAAACCTTGATGCTTTCCAGGCTCAGTTTTCGTTCTCTAGTAATATCTGTCGTCATGGTATCCCAGAGTGAAGTCAGCCAGACCATGTTTTGGGATTTGGCTTCTGCGGACATTGAATTTCGTATGACTGGCTCCAGGGCAGATTTGAAGGTTCCCACACGAAAGATATTGTAGTTGATCTTTAGTTTGTCTATGGCATCCTTGAAATAGAGTCTGTAGGTGCCAATGCCGTGCAGGTCTACACCTCCCATGGGGTTAAGATAAATTTCATCAGCAAAACTTGCAAGGTAGTAGGCTTTTTGTCGATAAAAATCTTCTGCAGCAATAATTTTTTTGCCACTTGCTTTAAAGTTTGTCAGGGCCTTGCCTATGGTTTGCAATTGATTCAGCCCCGCAGAATCAAGGGAGTTGAGATCAAGAAGGATGCATGTAATATTGTCATCAACAGCAGCTTCCTCAATGGCATCAAGGATGTCCTGAAACAGGGTTTCTGTCGGTAAAGTGTCGAATCCGAGTTTGTCATTAATTAATGAGGATAGTGGGTCGCTAGGTTGCTTCTCTTCAACAATATTGCCTGACAGGCTCAGTACCAGAGCTCCGGTTCTGGATACATTGATCTTTTTTTTGGGAGAATAGGAGGTGATGGAAAAAATTATAAAAACCAGTAGAGCCAGGAAGGCTGCATTGAGAGTAAAAACTCTGACACCACTGATAATTTTTCCAATCCAGCGAAAAATATTAAAGATTGAGCGAATAAGGTCTTTCATTGTATTTGATTTTTTTTGTATTGGACTGTTTCAGTATTTTAATAGAATAGGTACGATAAAAATCATATCAAGCGAAAATTAAGAAGTAAACAGACTTTTTCCAACAGTTCAGGAAAAAGGAAGTTGGAGTTGAACCGGCACTACCTTAGATTTACAGCTGAGGTTGGAAACAGTAATTCCCAGGAGGCGTATTTTTATTTTTCCCGCCTCTGTTGTGCGTAAAAGGTGTGGGACGCACTGCATGATTTCATCACAACTGCGAAGCGGGGCAGGAAGAGTGTGGGATCTGGTCACTGTGGTAAAGTCATGGTATCGCACTTTTAGAGTAATGGTAGTACCGCCGCAATCTTTGTGTTGCAAAGCTCTTTCAACCTTGAGGGCAAGGTTTTCGAGAATCTCTGTTATCTGCTTAAGATCAAGAAGGTCTGTCTGCATTGTTGTTTCTGTGCCGATTGACTTTCGGCCTTGCCTCACCTGTACCGGACGATTATCCACACCTCGTGCAATATCATAGAAAAAGCTTCCGGCTTTTCCAAAGAAACGCTCAAGTTCAATTTTTTGAAAGCGTAGAAGGTCCTGTCCTGTCCGTATACCAAGTGCGTGCATCTTTTTTTCCGTCACCTTACCCACACCATAAAACTCCCCGATGGCAAGGGTAGCAATGAAATCCTTTGCCTGCTCATAAGTGATTACAGTCAGGCCATCGGGTTTGTTTATGTCAGAGGCTGTTTTGGCCAGAAATTTGTTGTAGGAAACTCCAGCAGAACATGTCAGGCCGACTTCATGGAAAATACGGCTGCGGATTGTTTCTGCAGTGTCAGCGGCAGATGTTATAGTGTCGTGGTTTTCTGTTATATCAAGAAAGGCCTCATCCACCGATAGTGGTTCAACACATGGGGAACAGCTTCTGAATATGTCCATAATCTGGATAGAGATTTCTTTGTATCGATCTTTTCTCGGTCGGACAAAGAGAGCATGAGGGCAGAGTCTAATGGCCCTGGCTCCAGACATGGCGGAATGGATGCCAAATTTTCTGGCTTCATAGGAACACGCTGCCACCACTCCACGTCCCTGCGGGTTCCCTCCGACAATAAGTGGGCGACCTGCCAGTTTTGGGTTGTCCATCTGTTCAACTGAGGCGAAAAAAGCATCCATGTCGATGTGGAGTATGTGTCGGTGCTCTGTCATATGGTGAATATTATTGATGCCTGGTAAGAAAATAAGGTGATATACGTGATTATACTATGCTACAGTCTCGAGATTGTCGAAGGTTTTGTATTGTTAATACATGGTAATGTTTACGAGGTCTGAATGAGTATTTATGGGAAGATACTGGAGCAAAATTGATGCGTCAGGTTATAGCAAAGAGTGAACTGTTTGGCGGCCTGCCACCGGAACACCTTGATGAAATAGAAAAAATTGCAGTACGCAAACAATATAGCCGGGGCGAATCTATTTTTTTTGAAGGTGACCCGGGAAACGGATTTTATATGGTGGTCACAGGAAAGGTGAAGATATTCAAGACATCCCTTTCCGGTAAAGAGCAGATTCTGCATATCTTCGGGTCTGGAGAACCTTTTGGAGAGGTTCCTGTTTTTCATGGCCAGCCTTTCCCCGCCCATGCAATGGCTTTGGAAAAGACAAGTCTGATTTTTTTTTCGCGGAAAGATTTTGTAGAACTTGTGCACACCATGCCGTCTCTTGTCCTGAATATGCTGGCTGTACTCTCCATGCGATTGCGTCGTTTTACCATCCAGATTGAAAATCTTTCCTTAAAAGAGGTTCCTGCAAGACTTGCTGGTTATCTGTTGTATCTTGCGGAGGAGCAGAGGAATAATGAACAGGTTGAGCTTCAGATATCAAAGGGCCAGCTGGCCAGTTTGCTCGGAACAATTCCTGAAACTCTGTCCCGGATATTTGCTCGCATGAGTGATGAAGGGTTAATTCGGGTTGAAGGGAAGAGGATCAGTCTCCTAGACCTAGCTGGATTGGCAATGAAGGAGTAGAGGGAACTAACCTCGCCACCCGCTGATGCTTTTTAAGAGATTTTAACTGCATGGCGATTGTTATTCTTTCGCGTTCTTTCTGCTCACGGAGTTTCTTTTCACGCAGAAGCTTATCTCGTTGTTCTTTTTGCCGTTGCTTCTTAAGCCCGGCATATCTGAATTGCGGTGCAACAGTAGGAAGAGTTCCTCCGAAAAACAGTGAACGGAATGAAAAAAACTGATATCGCTTATTTTGTACAGTCACCAGCGGAGGAGTGTGATGTCCTTCAAAATAGTCATATCCTTCTTTGATGTTTCTCCAGAAATGAATCCATTTGGAGTTCTTATGTAAGGCCATGTTGGCCCGTGTCATTTTAAAAGGGAAGATATGCACAGGAACCTGATGTTGCCCGGCAATGATGGCTGACTCCACAACGGCATAAATTTCATCCATACGGAAATCCGTCATGGCAAAACAGCCAATGGACGAACAGCGACCATGGATCATCAGGAGACTTCCAGTTCTATGATGACTTCTGTCATATTCATTTGGAAATCCAAGATTAAAGGAGAGGTGGTAACTGGAATTGGGGTTTAACTGGCTTGTACCCACTGTATAGAATCCTTCAGGACTCTGTTTGTCACCTTCTCTTAATTTTGGGCCTAGTCCACCGGAAAACCGGCAGATGGTGTAAGACTTGAACATGATATATGAGAGGCCCTGTCTGAACCAGATTTCCAATTGCTTTTCTTTTTTAAAAATTCGAATAAAAACAGGATCGCCAAGGGTTGCCCCTTTTCTTTTTATTGCCTTGCTTAGTCTGGGAGCCACACGTCTGTATGCGTCCTGGGATTTTTCACTACAGGGGATTATACTTCCGGAAACTGCCGGAAGAGACGATGACAGGAAAATGAATGTGACTAGCAGGGCTATGAAAAAAGAGTACCGCATATTCATTGAATAGAAAACCTGTAGGAGGAGTTAAGTTTTTTTGATTATTCCTCTCTTAAGCAGGAAATACAGAAAAAGTCCAGAGAAATAGGCAATCATCTAAAATTCTATTTTCGTTTTTTAGTTCCTTTGTAGGTGAAGGCCTTAGAGATCATTTTGTAAAAGCTGCCCTTGTCAATGCCAATGTTTTTCCCGCAGGGACATTGGATCTTGTGTTCCTTCATTTGTGAGTTATACATCTTGGTAATGCGATCTTTGTGGCAACGAAGCACCTCGCCCGGTCCGATCTTGTCGTATCGCCAGAGTTTCTTTTTACAGGCTGCACAATGGATGGTAAGCATTATTAGTGTAGGCTTTTGAAGGTTGGTTATATTTTTTGGTGGATTCGGTCAAGTTGTTGTGGATCATTGAATTTGATCAATCGTACTTTTCTGCTTCTGGGAAATTCACGTTTGATCATGGTTTTCAGTTCTTTCAGCAGACGATCCGGGTGAATTTCAAGGTTTTGATCCTGATATCCATGTTCTCGAAGTTCCAGTAAATCATCGCTTCTCTTAATGACGGCAATGCCCCGGTTACGTTTATAGGAAAGAAGTTCAATTCCTCCTGGAGCTGCAATTTTTTTTAGCGCTCGTTTGCTGTCAGCAAGGATTGTCGCAATGTTTACAAGAGCCATTGAGAAAAATCCGTTAGATATTAGTAGAATATCTCGTTGATGAGTGAGCCACGAGGAGGGTCGATGCCATTGGAATCTGTATTCTGTCGTCGCTGCAGTCCGAACATGGCGAGAAGATTATCATCCATGCAGAGTTGATAGCTGTGGGCAGATATAATGTTCCTGTTGACTGGATTGACAAGTTTAGCTGTGATATACAAAATTCGATTGTTGAGGGCGTACGTGCCTACTAAAACGGCCTGAACCGGTTGATCCGGACTGATTTGAGAAAGATCACGAGAGAGCATGGTTTCTCCATCGCCGCGATTGATTTTCATGGTATGGCGAAGATTGACTTCTTTTACCGTGTAACCAAGCTGAACCAGCCGTGTACCCATATGGCTCTGTAGTAGTCTTCCAAGCCGTGAAGTTTCTTCCATTGCGTCTAGGTTTACAAAGGTAGACGTAAGAATAGCAAGATCAGGTTGCCTGGGCATCAGTGGAGGCATTGCATCTTTTACAAGGTTGTCGGTGATTTTTTCTCCGAGGCTGATCAGGTTGACATCACCACCGATGAATTTTTCAAGGCGGGTGCAGTTAAAAGACGAACAACCGGAAAGGAGAATACATACAAAAAAAACAGGCAACAGCCGGCGGATGGTTTGTATAAAAGAGTATCTCATTGAACAGCTGACACCAGTTGAATGGTTTTACCCGTGGGCGAGTTTTGATAATGCCAGAAATTCGAATCTTCAATATAATAAATATCTGAGGTTCTGAATAGATATTTTTCATCAGTGACCATGGATGTGGTGATAATTACCTCGTAATGTCCATTGCGCGGGCCGGCAGAGTTGGCAATGTCGAATCCTGCTGCCAGAGCAATAGCCTGTATCTCTCCGGAAGCATGGCGTAAGACCGTCACAATTGCAGTTAAGGCCGTAAGCATACCGGGAGGAAAAGAAGAGCGCTGGCCCAAGTGATAGACCACCTGAACTTTATAATTCACTTCAATATCAGATATCTTTTTGTCATTACTTGTGGGCACACCATAATTAACCAGTCTTGTGATGAGAAAATCTCGAAATCCTTCGTTGAACAGGGGTGTTTCACCACGTTCACACGGAATGCCATCTGTGCCACAGGTAGTTTTGACAAAGACAGCTTTATCTATCAAGTCGCTCTGGATCAACTGGTTGTTGATTTGATTTGCCACATCATTGGCCAGGACGTCCCAATGATGCGCCGCCTGCATTTTTTGTTGTTCGGAATGGGCGTAAGAAGCCGGCTGTGGAATACGTGTACAGCCGCTACAAAGGAGCACGAGAAAAAGAATGAGAACTGCGCGTATCATGTTTCACCAGTGTTATTTTGTTTTCTTTTGTTAAGGTACTGACATAACTGTATCGGATTGAAATCTGAATACTATAGAGAAAAAATTGTTATTCTCGGACAGGCTCCTAAAGGCACCCCCCTCATTCTTTGTCAGCTTATGGCGTCAAGTTTCTGTCGCAGTTGCGTCTCCGGCGGTGCACCGACTATTTGATCAACGATCTGACCATTTTTGAAAAATAGAAGGCTTGGTACACCACGTATTTTGTAATGCATGGCTGTTCCGGGGTTAGTGGAGGTGTCGAGTTTGGCAATAATAACTTTACCAAGGTATTCTTTTGCAATCCTAGAAATGAATGGTGCAATTGCTTTGCATGGACCACATGTCGGTGAATAAAAATCCACCATCACAGGTAATGAAGATCCTGAAATAAATGATTGAAAATCTGAATCAATGAGTTCTATGGGAACGGCTGCAGGGCGTAGATCAATTTGTTTACCACATTTGCCACATTTTGGGGAAAGGTGTTGCTTGTCTGCCGGGATTCTGTTTTTTGCGTTGCAGGATGGGCAGCTGATAATGAGGTTGTTCATGAAAATCTCCATGTGTATATTGGCAAAAAAGGCTGATTGTGTGGTTTCGTTGTCTCAAACGATGTGAATGAAGAGAATGGCTGTCAAGGGTAACAGAGTTGGAAAGAGTCTTTCCATTCACTATTGCCCTAACTGCTGCAAGTGTTTATA
>JAOZQU010000259.1 GCA_029932055.1 Desulfocapsa sp. | reverse complement strand
TCCATCGTTCCCCTCATCAAGCCACTTTTATCGCATGTTGATTTGCCAAAGCTTACTCCATAAATATCCTCTCGTGAAAGATAACAAAATAATATGACAAAGGACTCACTACTTCATTGAATGCGTATTCCACTGAATCCGGACTTATGCTGGCTTACATACGGTTTACTGGTGTTGGTTCCATCATCCTCTGCTGATCACTTTCACACTTGCCATAAAAAAACCCGGTTCTTGTATCCTCAAGAACCGGGTGAAAAAAGCGACTGAATAAGCAGTTGATTAGAATGCAACGGCCAACTGGATCCAAAATTTTTCAGTGTCTGTTTTGAGATCGTCGGCATCATAATTACCATATGCCGCCAGCAGCGTGTAGTGACCGTAAAACTTTTTGCTCACCATGGCGTCAAACTCTGTCCCGTAGTCAGCTCCGCCTTCATCGGCCTGAAAATCGTGGTAAACCAGTTTAACATTAACTCCACTGATAGCAGTAGACAACACGCCATATGTATCCTGGATCCCGTCCGCAGGCGTAGTCAGAAATTTATCAACCCAGCCGTTAAATGCATGGTTGGTCCCCAGAGGGGTTTTGAAAGACACTCCGTCATCAGAACCTAAGAGTTCATAGCCAAATTTTCCGGTGATATTTGTAAACAGGGAGCCAGTGTTGGGAACCTGCAACCCACCAACAAAATGGTAGTAATCCGCTGAATAATCAGCGGGATTATCCCCGTAATCCGACTGGTAGGCATATTCCACATTGTACAGAACCTTCAAATTGTCTGCCACCAACGTTGATCCATTAAACCGCAACCCATAGGTCTCGGTGGAATTGATATAACTCCCGGAATTATAGGCATCATCATAATCAAGCAAGTAGCCATAACCGGTAAGCTTGCCAACATCCTTAAAGGCATAGCTCAAGTTCACAACTGGAGATTGCATATGTATATCCTTACTCAGAATGGAACGTACGTTCCATATATAAGTAAGGTTGGCATTAAAATTACCCAGGGAGGTATTAATCACGTTGACCGAATCAAAGGTTTGCTCCATCTGCCGCCAGCCGACAGCTCCGATGAATCTCTGATTATCAAGTACTATTTTCTGGCGGCCAGCTTTAATGACCGTGTCGGGAATACCTGAATAAGAGAGCCAGCCTTGATTCAGTTCTGCTTCATCAGGATCGGCGATAACAGGATACTCAGTTTTGCCGTTTGTCTTATCATTAAAATCATCGCTGAAGACAGCTGTATTGCCTTCAAATTCGGCAAAACCTTGGAACCCAGCAAATTTCGGGGTCAGGTAGCCAAGCCTTAACCGTATGGTATCACCGTTTGCCGATGATTGCAGACCATCCTGATCCACATATTCATAACGATAACGCACATTGAAGTTGATCTTCCCCCAATCCCCCTGCAGTGCATCTGCGATTTGTTGATTAGTTCCTGTTTCTCCTGTAGCAGCCTGGGCGGAAAGAACCAGGGTGGATCCCAGAACCAGTGTTCCGGCCAGGGCCAGTGAAGTTGCATACCATTTACGGGAATGTGCTTTCATCTCTTCTTCTCCGAGTCAAGGGTTGATATGTCTACTCTATGATAGGTGAAACTCAAATTCTTGTCCATGTTTCGTAAATTTTTCATATATGTATGAAGTGCAGAAATGCAAAATATCATATTTTTTTCTCTTATACATTATAAGATAATTCCTAGAAAAGTACATTTTTTTTTATTAGAGAGATAAAACTTAGGTGAACAAGAGGAAGAACAAAGGATACTCATGAGCCTGTAGGCAACAGGCAGACACGATTCCACATGCCATATCACCTGGAAATAAAACAAAAAAAATACACATATCAGGTGGCGGCAAAACACTGGCAATCAGCAAATGTCTCATAGTATAAAAATTTTTATCGTCACATAGTACATAGTAATTATGTACGCTACTTTTTCAAAAACACTACTCATGAAGCCCCTCTGGCAACAAAAGTAAATTTCTGGTATGTTCTTTTTCGCTATAAACAAAAAATTTGAAACACAGCCACCAACAACAAACAGTAAAGCAAAAATAAGCATATGGAACACAACAATTCTAAAAATCAGGCACCATCCATCCAGGCCATGGTCTGGTACAAAGAGGAAGACTGGGACACCCTCATGAAACTCTTCACCGACAGTCATCTTCTTCCTCAAAGCTATGCTGACTGGCTTCCAAGAGCAGAAGAAATGGTTAAAAAGGTAGAAGGAAGCGGTGATGTAGTGATGAAAGTCTATATCGATCCGGAGACATTTCCTGCCTGGTGTAAAGAAAAGGGCAAAGAAATGGACATGCACGCAAGAACTGAGTTGGCCATTGAAGTGGCGACTCAGCAGAGTTTTGGTCCAAAAGTCTGATAAGTAGAACCCATTTGCGAACAAACTCTAACAACTAAATATCTTGGAATTTCTTTTCGATATTTTGAAAAGAAATCCCAAAGTACCTATACTGGCTTACCGCTCGCATCGAAATGAAGTATTTAAAGCTTACCCTTTTCAGCAAGAATTGAGTAGACCACAAAATACTTGTAGATATTACTCACATACTGAACTGTTTCCCTGCCGATTCGTTTAGCTGCAACCACTTCTACATTTTTAAACCAGACATTAGGGTTCAAGCCCATTTCTCTGGCCTCTTTCCGCAATTTTGCTATTTTAGCCGGTCCTGCATTGTACGATGCAAAAGCCAGTAATCCTTTATTTAACGCATCCATGCCCTCATCATTAAAATAGCGATCTATCATAAATCGCAAGTATTTGGTACCTGCGTGGATGTTTGCCTCAACCTCTTGTATATTGGGAATATTAACATTCTTATCTTTTGCTGTGGAAGGAAGAATCTGCATAACTCCCACCGCGCCGACATGACTTTTAGCCTTCTGATTAAGGCGTGATTCCTGATAGGCAAGAGCGGTAAGCATAAGATAGTTAAAATCATATTTCTTTCCATAAACTTTAAAAAATTTCACCATGGCTCTGAAACGTTGCCGATCTTCAGTCGAGGCAGGATTTGTAATATATTTCACATTCTTCAGGTATCGATTAAACATCATATTACCGTGAAGAGTCCCCTTCTTATTCTTCTTAACAAACTCATCGATGACTGTTTTTAATTTTGGACTATTTTTTCTGAACGCCCAGCCTATTTTACCTCCAGTATGAACAGCCACATCAGGATGCAATTGTATATTTTCAAGTATCTTCGCCCAGAACTCGGCCTTATGGTTATCAACTATCAGCATGTTCACGACACCAGCGTCCAGCATTTCCATAAGGTCTTCATCCTCCAAATGCTCATCTGCAAGAGTTATTTTTACTGGAGTCTTCCCCGTTGCACTCAACACCTCGTTTAATTTAACAAGGCTCTCATAATAGCTACTGGATTTACGGACATAGATTTCTTTTCCAGCTAAATCAAAGGTGTTTTTCAACTCAGGCCCATTTTTCCGTGTGACAACTATTTCTTTTACACCTGTCAGGAAAGGATCTGAAAAGTCTACACTTTTCCGTCTCTCCTCAGTAATAGTCAAATTACCAATGGCGATATCCCCCAGACCCTGGTCAAGGTGTGATAATAAAAGACTGCGGTCTGTAGGAATTACCATCATATGAATCTTTAAATGTTTTGTTTTCTCACGAGCATTGATAAATTTTTCAAAGCCTTTTACGCCTTCATAGGCCAGCCCCCTTTCTGTTGCACCATCCAGAAAATAATACGTTTTACTGTAAGGGATAAGAACACGAATCCCCCTTCTCTCAACCATTTCATCATAACCGCCTGTCCACTTCTGGTTGTGCAAAAATTCACCCAGGTTAGTGAGCGCCCATGCTGATGTCACTCCCCCGAGAATTAACAAAAAGAGTCCAAACTGCAGCCAAACCTTACCTGTTTCAACGATATACTTTTTTTTGTTCATTTATTTTTCCATTCAAAACAAAAAACGTTCAAACAGGTGTTGTTCGAATGTTTTTCTATTTAGTGCCTTACTCCATAAAACCTGTAATTAAAAACAAGAAAATATGAGAGACATATAATTTCAATAAGTTAGCAAACAGTAACAAGGCACTTATGCCGGCCTCACTTACCATTTACCGGTGTTACATTAAAAATCCTGATTGATTAGCAGGCTCGTGCAGCTTTACGCCAACCATCATCCTTCAAGCGCTGAATCCTCTCAACTGCCCAGGAATTGATCGCTGTTAAATATTGCTTTGGATCACTGTCCTTCAGGGCAATGATCTTATTTCGTTCATCCGTGATATCCGCAGTCTCACCAGGGTACATTTCACGCCATGTTGCATACCCCTCATCAAAAATAAACTCAGGATTTACATGGGCGGGATTCATACTCAACTTGGTAATGGCAAACATCCGGGCGAGATCCATATCATATTCTATAATCCAGCCATTATCCATGACCATTGTTTCCGAATCAATACCCTGCCCCTCTGAACAGCTTGGGCAAAAGAGACGATCGATAACTTCCCGACCCATAACATTATCGCGCAAGTGAAATGTTGTATCTTTTTGACCGCAGCTGCATGTTTTCTTAACTTCCTGACACAT
>JAOZQU010000258.1 GCA_029932055.1 Desulfocapsa sp. | reverse complement strand
CACCAAATTCTTTTCAAAAAAACACGAAAAGAATTTATAAGGTACTAAAATAAACGAACAAGCAACATCACGAATCAGCCGACACATCACGACCCCAGATTGCATACCCAACAGTACCGATCAGACCAAAGACAAACGCTGTTATAAAATTTGCAGCAGGGCTTATCAGCCACAGAAAAGCACCGCCAAAGGCTGCAATCGCAACAACTATATCGCGCAACATATAATACAATCCAAACACTGCTGCCTTGCGATCCTCCGGAGCCAGATCCATGATCAAAGCCTTTCTGGTCGGCTCACCAAATTCTTTGAGACCTCTTAAGATAAAGGCTGGAACCAGTAAGGCAAAGGATTGACAGAAGAGCAGAGCCAGAGGGAACAGAGTGAAAAATATAAATGTGATCAAAACAAATATTTTTTTTCCGCCCTTGTCAGCCATATAGGCCACAGGAATATACACCAGCAGGGCTGTACCCATCTCAATAGTAGTCAAAAAACCAAACTGAATAGCTGAAACGGGTTGATCAATGGTTTTCATACACCAGACAACGACAAAAGCATACGGGATCTGCTCGCAGTAGCGAATCAGAATATCTGAAACAAGAAGCCGTTTTAAATCCGACCCCATATAGTGTAGAAGCTTAAATGGATTTTTTTCAGCAGCCAGCCTGTCTCTCTTTTTTGAAGATTCAGATGCCTTATCCTCGATAAAACGCTGCTGTATAATCGTAGCAACAATGGCAAGCAGCAGAGCCGCAACAAAAGCAGCACGAACGCCGTCCCTTTCACCCCACAGACCAATACACACCCCACCCAGAATCGGCCCCAAGGCCATGGGAATACGACGCACAAAAGCCAGCAGGGAGATTCCCATGGTGCGCTTTTCCATGGGAAGGACTTCTGTAATGAGCTTCATGGTAGCAGGAAGAGAAATTGCACTCCATGACAGGAAAAAAACCGCCCCAACAATCACGGCCTGCCAGGCAGGAATCAGAATAACGATGCTAAAGCCAAACATGGCAGCAAAATTAAAAAACAGAAGCGACCGTTTAGTACCAAAACGATCGGAAAGATAGCCGCCAAGGAATGAGTAGACAGCAGAAAGGAAATTATCCAGGCCGTTAAGCAGACCGATGGTCAATGCCCCGCCACCGATCGCCATCAGATAAATGGGCAAAAAGCGCTCTGCCATGCGCTCACCAAGCAGGACAAGGGCAACCATGGCAAAAATGCCAAGGGTAGAACGCTTTAATGCTAGAAAATCAGCAACACTACGAACACGGCTTTTCGAAAGATCTATCATAATCCAGTCCCGATAAAGAGGGAGGTCCGTCGGGACTCAGTTTAGTAGTGTTAGGTATAGAGGGGTGCCTAAACGAAATAACTATCTGTCAAAGAAAAAATATTTCTAAGGCACTGATATGAACTTGAAATAGATTCTGAGTGCTGCAGGTTCGCCTGATCGTACCTAAGCGTAATAGTTTTCCCTATACGCTTAGGTGGGATCATGCGAACCTGCGGTGCTCAGGATCTATTTCCCGCAACATCGAGACGGCAGTAGGCGTATAGCGCATCATACACCTCAAACTGATGCTCCAGATTTACAAAATCATCAGGAAACCTGAGGCTGAAACCAACGGCAATGGCTTCAAGCCCGGCAGCCATAGGGTCATTCTGCAGATTATCAGTATCAGCTGCGTTCACAATTTTAGCGAGTCGCAGCAGCCCCTTGTCCACCAGTCCATATTCTTCAATGAGCACATCAAAAGTACAGAGATCACCCCGGTGATGCAGATCAGCACCGGGCGTGTCAAAAGCAATCGCACCTTCTTCTTCAGCAACAGCAAGAACCTTGCTCTTTGGCACAAATAAAAACTCTGCAGAAGAATCGAGAAACCGGCTGATCAGCCAGGGACAGGCAACGCGATCCACATGAACGTGGGAACGTGTAATCCATTTCATATTTTTCTTTTCCCTTATCGATTGTACGAACCAAAGTATGTCAAGGCACTTTTCATTGCAGTCTCTGTATCTTCGGTGACATGACCGAATTTACCTTTAAGATCATCACTCAGGTGAAAAACATATTCCTGGGCTGCTTCTTCACCATATTTCTCAGTAAACATCTTGGCGAATTCAAGAACCCGTGTGAAATCATGGCGTTCATTTTTTTTTTCAGGATCATCGATCCATTCGTGAACTTCTTTATATTCCTTTCCTGTTCTTTCAAGACTTGCTGCTATATGTTTTTTAATTGGTGGCATAAAATTCTCCTTAGGTTAATTTTTTACTGTGCCTCCAAAAGAGGCGTATAATTCATCAAGTATCATGGAACCGCGTTCAAGGCGATCCTGATCATCACTACATGTTGTTGCCATACCTGAAAAGACAGCCTGTATGCCGTTCACTTCAGGCCTCCTGTACTTTTTATCCTTTAAATCGATATCATGGACAATTTCAGCGATGGCAGTAATTGGCTGGGAAGCCAGGCCAAAAGTATTAACAAGTACCTCAAATGTGCAATTATCCCCAATATGGGTAAATTCACCTTCAAACATATCAAAGCGTAATTCATCAGGACGCGGCCGATATCTTTCGTCCGCAACAAATTTCAGCCGACCTTCCGGATCGATGAAACGGTGTATCAGCCAGGCACAGGCAATGCGATCAACATAAATCCCCTTTCGAGTGACCCATGTCCGCCCACACATATTTTTTAATTCCTGAGCCGCAGGACTTGTATTTTCCTTTGTTTCTCTCAGAAGAGCATCGCATTCCGTCAAGATTCTATCGGCAGTCTCACGACCGGGAGCATTGAAAAAATCAATGGCTACAATCTCAGCAAATCGGCCTTGAATACGGGAAAGTTCTCTCTTCTTCTTCAGGACCAATGAACTGGAACCCTCTAATGCTTCAGTTGACTCTTTAAGAAATGATTGTGTATCCTTTACAATTTTCTCATATTCATCATCCCGGGCAACCTGGAAGAGAGATTCAATCTGTGCATCAGTTATCCCCTCAAGAAAAACTGCTTTTGAAAGTGATGCTGTTCCCCCGCCTTCAGTAATCTCTTTGACTATCCAGTGCAGATCCTCATACGCCTGCCCATTATTGGGTAGTACATATACCGATTGTTTGATTGCCACAGCCCCGATCTTCTGTAGCCTTCGCCAGATTTTCACCCGAAAATAATCCGGCTTTGGCGGAATCTGGTGGATAAGAAGAAGCCACTTTGTTTGATTTTCATCACTCATACGGTTATCACTATAACTAATGTTACACAGAACATATAACAACTGTATCAATTGTCAACACCTGTTTATAAATCACTCCTGGGTTACCAGCCCTGCAAAAACAAAAAAGCGGGATATCCTGTGTGGACTCCCGACAATCTGCACAGCACCACATAAGGCACTTAATATAATAACAAAATCTAACCTCACTAAAGGAGAATGAAATGAAAGGAAGTAGTGTTAAAAAGTATACCCTGGCTGCTGTCGTTGCTCTTACAGCTTTCCCGGTTGCAGCTAAGGCATCGTCACTCCTTTAGTTGAGTATCTGAATGCAGGAGACTCTATTCTGGACATTGGTTGTGGTTCAGGCCGCGATTTGCTCTGGGGAGTACAACAAGGTTTTAAAGCTGTAGAATTGAGCAATCTCCCAGACGGATGACGGACGAGTATTTACTTTATGGAATCAAAAAGACCTTGAACGGATTTTTGCGGAACACCACCTGCAGATATTAAATTTCTCACGGAAAATTTCAAAAATACGCTCTGATGACGCCTGGCTGGGTTACGTGTTGAGGTTGGCTAATGGATGCTGAGTTTCGTGTACACCTGCTAATTCAGTTTCATGTTTGGCCAGCCAGCGCAGGTAGGGTTTCATCTGTCCTTTATCCTATGACTTTCGCTGAGTTCCTTTCTTCGAATATCTCTTATTCTGTTCATTAAGAGATATTTGGATAAAGTTGGAAACACGGACACGAAAAAAATATACGTGCTGATAAAATTAAACAGGTAGGAAGGGCTTAGTTCTGGTTTTCATTGTGTACAACCAATGAGATCAAATAAAAAAAAGGGTTTTGCAAGCACTTAAAATGCTCACAAAACCCTTAAAAAATGGTGCGAAGGCGAGAATCGAACTCGCACGACCGTGGGCCACTGCCCCCTCAAGGCAGTTTATGTTCTATTGTTCCAATATATTACAAGTATTAGGCGCATTTTTAGTCGCACTTACTATTTCTCACTTCACCAATGACAGGCATACGAGAATATCATCTATGTAGACTTCTCAGCTCCAAGCCATTGTTTTTCCATATTATTAGACAAATAATAAAAATATTTTCGCATCCGTTACTATATGTTTCACAAACATTATGTTTGTGAAACATATTATTTGCCAATCGATCCCCCAAACAATAATGAAAAGTTCGGGGATAATTATCGCTCAACAGAAAAAGGGTTCAAGAACTGCCGCCCCCACAACATCCTCTTATCCACCTCATTCAGTTCTGCTTCCTCACATACACTATCCCAGTTTTCTGTAATGACAGAAATTTGCTTATCAAAAATTGCATGAGCGTCCTCTGTAGAGAGGAGAAAATTGTGTGCAGTTTCAAGACAGGTTTTAAGCA
>JAOZQU010000257.1 GCA_029932055.1 Desulfocapsa sp. | reverse complement strand
AGTAATTCAATCTTTCGTTTCATACTCTTCTCTGGATCCAAAAGGGGTCATCCAAAAGGGGTCAAGTCTGCCTTTGACCTTTCGTGATTTCAGTGTTACTATAACTGTATGTCTAGACCATTACGAATAGAATACCCAGGTGCCTGGTACCATGTCATGAACCGTGGACGGCGTAGAGAAGCAATATTTCAATCTTCCAGGGACTATGAAATGTTCATTACAGTTCTTCAGGAAGCAAGTAAAATGTGGAATTTGAAAGTTGCAGCATATTGTCTTTTATCAAATCACTATCATCTATTACTTCACACCCCTGATGGCAACATAGCACGCTGTATGCGACATATTAATGGTGTGTACACCCAGCGTTATAATCGACGCCACAAAAAAGACGGTCAATTATTCCGAGGCCGATATAAGGCCGTGCTAATTGATGGCGACAATTACCTGCTTGAGGTATTGCGCTATATTCACAATAACTCAATCAAAGCAGGTCTGGTTAAAAATCTGGTCGATTATAAATGGTGCAGTCACAAGGGCTACTCATCAAGGACAAAAAAATGGAACTGGCTCTATCGTGACTTCCTGTTAGCCATATTTTCAAAAAAAAGTAAACAAGCCCAAAAGGCGTATGTTAAATTTGTTTCAGAAAATGAATCTGAAGAAATCGAAAAGTTCTATTCAAAGAAGAATCTTGGGTCTGTGCTTAGTGATGATCATTTTAAAGAGAGGTTAAAAGAAAAATTTCAGGAGTTCCTGTTTCATAAAGAAATTCCAGAAGCTATAATTTTTGCCCCTGCCCCAAGAAACATTCTGGCTTCAGTATGCAGACATTACAACATTAAAAGAGAGGCACTCACGAAATCAAAAAGGGGAACAGAAAATGTGCCAAGAGATATAGCTGTGTATCTTATGAGAATATACAGTAATAAAACATTAACCGAGATTGGAAAATATTTTAATATCATAAATTACAGCACGGTAAGCAGCATAATTGAACGAGTAAAAAGCCGTAAAGCAACGGATAAAGTATTTGCTGCCCAACTAAAAAAAATAAAAAATACACTCGGAGGAAGTCAACGGCAGACTTGACCCCTTCCTTTATTGATGAAGGCCCTCAGGTGGAGACCACTATCAGCCAGCCTTTTTATATGCAAATAAGCGAGGTGAACCAGTGGCAGTGGGCGGCAGTTGTTGATTGGGGCATATTCTGGACCCACCTGGTGGATGGTGAATTGAATCGAGATCCCTCTACCTACAAAGATTCATCATTTCCAGTAACTGATGTAAGCCATAATGATGTGGAAAGATAGATTGAAGTGCTCAATTTACTTGACGGGAGACTCAACTGTACCGGTGATTTACATGAGAATTGCTATCGTCTTCCCACCGAGGTAGAGTGGGAGTATGCAGCCCGTGCCAGTACGACTACTGCCTACGCCAACCCCTACGTCTTTGATCCAAACGATACTGAAACAGGCACAGGATTTAACTCAAATCTTGCAGCCATGGGCTGGTACATTTGGAATGACACTAATGGAGGATATGCAACAGGTCTCAAGCCGGTATTAAGAAAGCAGCCTAACAGCTGGGGCTTGTACGACATGCATGGCAATGTCTGGGAATGGTGCCGTGACTGGTATCAATTAAGTTACTACAGTCTTGTTCCACCCGAGCGCCCTGCTACAGATCCTGAGGGACCATCTTCTGGCTCGGCCCGTGTGATTCGCGGCGGCAACGGGGGCAGCGTCGCCAGTTTTGCGCGGTCGGCTCGCCGATACTACCATTCACCTGGCAGCGGCAGCAGTGGCCTGGGTTTCCGTGTTGTCTTGCTCTCTGGTCAGTGAGAGAATGCGGATGCAACTCTGCTGACCCGGATAATATCCTGTCTCGTTTTTCGGGCAAATAGCAGTAGACGGCTTCAGGGCTGGTAGTGAAATCTGATGATTTTGTGAAGGTCCTGCGCCGCTGGTTTTATAGGAAAGAGAGACATCGAATTGATATTCGTACAGGTAAAATTCGTCCTGCCTGTCCCTAATATTACTTGCTTGTCTAAACTGAAAATGTCTCCTATCTTTCTGATACACACCTCAGTGGAGAGAGGAAAAGAGCCAAATAGAGGTGTGCAGGGGCTATATTTACCATTTCTGGACGGAGGGAGGTTGACATAATTCCTGAATCTTTTCAGATGTCCCCACGATATACGCAACAAAAAATTCTACCGCCCAGAGTCAACATATTTCCACTAACTGTTGACCTGAAGCCAAGATACATGATTAAGATTATCAAATCAAATCCACCGAATTTTTAATAATATAATATTTGCGATCGTTACTGTTCAAATCAGATTTTTAAAAATTCAAATTCTTAGGTTTCTTCAATTTTACTGGTTTCAGCAATGCTCAGGATGAAGCTCAACCGATATATTTTTGCTATCATTTATCCTTGCCCGACAACATCACCACGGAACCTTCCCCACTGTAACGCCCTTGCTTTTATTATTGAGTCATATTAATGCTACGCTATTCACATTATACAGAAATATTTACAGGAGACTTAACCCACATAAATTCACATCCATACCAGGCATACACCAATTTCGGTCGTTAAGTCTTGAAAAGGAAAAAAACCATGAATATCGCCCTGATCGCTTGTAGCGACAACCCTGAAATCCTCTGGAACTGTTTCCGACTGGGAAACCTCATGCTAGAGCAGATGGATGAGGTGACTATTTTTCTGGATGGCCCGTCTGTCAACTATACAACTTTTTCTTCGGAGAACTACCCCATCCATGATCAAGCTAAGCTCTTTACGCTCTCTGAAGGGCTGCTGCAGGCCTGAGGTAAACTTCTTGACCTCCACGGTGTGGAGAAAGGATACCATCGTCGGGCTAAACAGATTGATCTCTACAATCTTATACAAATAAGTGATAAAGTGATCAATTTTTAATAGAAATGAAGGAAAGACAATGGCAATATCAAAAATTCAGATCAGAATTTTTGTTTTTGTTATGTCTTTAATCGCTGTCTGGGAAGTTCTGGCACCCAGGCGAGAACTGACAGTTTCAAAAATCAGGACGTTGGTTTAATAATCTGAGTATTATCTTATCAGTGCCTTACAGAATAAAAAAATCACAAAATAATGCATGAAATAAAACCAATAGGGACAATACATTCACCTCATTACTCAATTGAAGATATGCCTATTCAACCAAAAGGGGCATCCGATGTTGAGGGGTATGTAATAGTTGATGAAAAGTACATTGACGGACTACAGAATATTGAAGGTTTCAGCCATATTTATCTTTTGTATAGTTTTCATGAGGCAACACGAACCGAACTACTTGTAACACCCTTTATGGACAAGCAAAAAAGGGGTGTATTTGCTACACGTTCTCCGCTACGACCAAATCATATCGGCATATCGATTGTTAAAATTAAAAGAGTCGAAGGGAATAAAGTTGTTGTAGAGGGTATTGATATTCTTGACGGAACGCCACTGTTGGATATCAAGCCATACATTGCAAAATTTGATACCGTGAAAGAATGTACTTCTGGTTGGTTACAAGCCAGTGATGAAGAAATTTTCAAAAAACGTTCTGATAATAGATTTGGATAATTCGCTACCTTGGGAGGCGTTGAGGATAACAGGGGACGTAGGGGACGTACCACGTCTCCACAGTCAAAGCTGGCAAAACGTGGTACATCCCTATTGGTTACTTTGAGCCAGACAGGTGTTGGTGGCATTACAGGTTCTTCCGGCCCGACCACAACATCAGCATGACGAACGAATCCAAAAATCTGGGCCATCCACTCTAAATTTCCCTGCGAAATAATATCTTGGTAGCCAACGAAACCCCTTTTATAAATGAAAAAATATTTATTAGTCAAAATCCAGGGGAGAGATCTTTACTTTTGAAATTGGGGCATCAAACGAGCGATATACAGCAGCTAGGATTTACTTTTGGGCAAGTGTGAAAAAGGTGACCACGCCATTGGCAATGTTTACCTTGTTTGGCATTTAAAAATAATTCCCCACCCAAGAATTGAACATTGACACTGTTCAATTGAATAGTGTATGTATTCATAATGAATCTTCTTGCTGAAATCCTTTCTTCTCGTGTACGTGCTGATATTTTGCGTCTACTCTTCACTGATAAACGTCAGGAGCTTCATGTTCGTGCAATAGAAAGACAATCCTGTGTTACGTTAAATGCAGTTCGTCAGGAATTAAAAAAACTACACAACCTCGATCTGGTTCAAAGCAGACGTGATAGTAATCGTTTGTACTACAAAGCGAATATCAATCACCCGCTGCATTTAATCCTGTCAGAACTTGTCTCCAAAACAGTGGGGGTTACAGCAATCCTGAAACAATCGCTCTCTATTCCTACAATACAGTTTGCTTTTATCTTTGGATCCATGGCAACAAACAGTGAAGGTGCCGGAAGTGATATCGACTTGATGATCATTGGTGACATTGGTCTACGAGAACTTTCCACCATCCTCTCTGGGCAGGAACAACAAACAGGGCGGGAGATTAATCCCCATATCTACAGCAAAAAAGAGTTTCATAAACGTCTGTCTACAAATGATCACCTGGTATCAAAAATAATGGCTCGGGAAAAAGTATTTATTGTCGG
>JAOZQU010000256.1:3172-4640 GCA_029932055.1 Desulfocapsa sp. | reverse complement strand
AAGTAGCTTGTGCTACTTCTCGTCTATCTCGGAATTGCTGGTTACACCGCAGAGCGATGTAATCAGGGTACAAGCTCCTAGAATAAAACTTTATTAAGAGTTTAGCAGTGCCTCATATGCACGTGATCAAGTTTGCCCATTATAGTTTGTCCTATATGGGCAAGTTTGATCACGTGCATATGGGGTGCTGATGAACTCTTAATTCATGACTCCGCCTTTTGGTTCTTCTAACAGCATCATCTTCTCAATTTCGTAGCCCGCATCTTTCAGTTTCTTTTCAGCTACTTCCTCAGTAGTCTTCTCATCATCAAAGAAGAACATGACTGAATTCCGTTCCATGTTCAGCTCGATGTCATAAACACCTTGGATTTCATCTAGAATCTCATATACCTTTACGGCAGTTTCCCTGTTATCAATGGCCGGCATAACGAATTTCCACTGAAACTCAAGAGCAGAGGCAGTATTGGCAATGAACAGCAACAACAAAGCAAAAAATAGATTTTTCATGATATAGTATTTTATTAAAATTAAAATTTCACACGGAATCCAGATAACTGTTAAAGGAAATCCCGGATTGGTTAATCCTGTCCCTCAGTGTGCTCCCATTGGATTTCCCAACGTTCCACAGGATACCCTAATTCACTTCCAAGCTTAAGCCTGAGCTGATAACGCTCGTCATTGAGTACATCATCTTCATAGTGAACATAAACCCAGTGACGATCAAGCACTGTTTCGACTTTATTCACTCCATCATGCTTTTTAATATAATCAACAACCTTTTTTTCATCTTCCAGGCTTTCCATGGAAAAAATATAGTACTTGACGATGCTATCCGCCCCACTTGCAGACGTTTGCGGTAGTAAGGGAGAAATAAGAAAAAGACAAAGAAGAAAAGAAATAAAATAGCGCATATGTTTGATCTCAATATGTATAAAACTCAGGGCAGACCGGCTTTGGCCTTCTCAAGAGCCTGCTGATAGTTGATTAATTCACCACCGAATCCTTTAATAAACTGTTCAGCCCTGGATTTATCACGAAAACCGATCAAACCGGGTGCCATATCGGTAATAACAGAGCTTTTGTAGACATACCAGCCCTTCTCAGCCGGGATACTTTTATGGGAGAGAAGATCAGTCATGGTGGCAGATTGAAATTTCTTCTTCAGATTAAGCTGGAGAATAAGCCCACATTGTACGCCGCAGGTGACATATTTTTTGCCGGCAGTATCAGTAACTGTATACTTCACATGAGTATAATTGGGGAGGTACATACCGCACAAGATACAGTCATTCCTCTCCTCTGCATTTACGTAGGAGTGAAGCCCAGGAAGAATGAGCAGTGTCACCAGCAGAATGAAAAGATTTCTTCTAAAAAGTCTCATAAATATGTTCCCACATAAAATATTTCTGATAGGATAGGTAAATATACGGCTAGCACCCCATTTTCGTCCGACTCGCCTTACTCACAT
>JAOZQU010000256.1:1373-3162 GCA_029932055.1 Desulfocapsa sp. | reverse complement strand
AGCAAAGCGACTCAAACGAACCTGGAGCACTATCCAAATATTTACAATTGATAAATTCCAGCACTAATTTAGCTCCAACCCGAATCCTTACCAGGATAAAATGAAAATATCCTTCCTCTCAAAACAGGAATATAGCAACTTTCACGACTATTAAGCAAAGGAAAAGATAATGCTAAAGATACAACTTCTCCTCTCAAGTTTTTTGATGATTTTACTCTTCTCAGCCAGCGGTTCTGCTGAAAATCTCAACTGGGAAGAGCTCAATGCAAAAGTGACCGCCCACTACCAGCAGCAACAGTTTACAACAGCTGCCGGGTATGCTGATGAAGCACTTACGCTTGCCAGAAAATCAGGTACTCCTGAAGAACTTGCCACCTCACTGAACAATATGGCCATGATAAATACTCATCTCGGGCATTTCGGAGAGGCTGAAGAGTTTAATAAAGAAGCACTGCAGATTCGCCAGAAAATTTTTGGCGTCGATGACCCGAGAGTCGGAGTTTCCTGGAATAACCTTGGCCTTATCTACTATTTTGTAAAAAAAATGGATGATGCCGAACACTGCTTTCTGGAAGTTTTAAGACTCAATGAAAAGGCATATGGAGAGAAGAGTGAAAAAATTATCCCTTCGCTTACCAAGCTTGAAAAATTCTACAAGAAGACTGAAAAGCCGGAAGAAGCTGATAAAATAGCGGCCAGAATTCTTGCTCTTCAAACCGGCCCCGAATAAAAATGATCACCACCTTTCTGGCCGATGATCATCAGATGTTTCGACAGGGCCTGCGTACCTTACTCGAAGCTTCTGCTGGCATTGAAGTTGTGGGCGAGGCCAGCGATGGTCAGAAATCCCTGAAAGAAATCGAAAAATTACAGCCAAATGTTGCTGTGCTGGATATTGCCATGCCCGGACTCAGCGGCATTGAGGTGACTAAACGCTTAGCCAAAATTGCTCCCCGCACAAAAATTCTCATCCTTACCATGCACAGTGACACCTTTTTTGCCGTTGAAGCATTGCGGGCAAAAGCCCTGGGATTTATGCTCAAAGAAGAATCCATCACCCACCTTGTTGATGCGATTCATAAAGTGGCACGCGGCGAAACCGTCGTTTCACCGCATTTGGAAAAAGCGGTGTTCAGGGAGTTGAGCAACACCCTGTCCAGAAAATCACCAGATAGCCGTGCGAACATCCTGACAGCACGGGAGACTGAAATCCTGCAGCTGGTTGCTGAAGGCTTAACCAACCCGGAAATTGCCGGAATACTTTTTATTTCACCGAGTACTGTTGATACCCATCGTAAAAATATCATGGCAAAACTTGATATTCACTCTGTGGCAGGATTGGTAAAATATGCCATTCGTCACAAAATCGTCACTCTTTAGTACCTTATACCCCTCAATAGGGCACTGCAATGAGTCCCGGCTTGTTTCCCATTTATCACCGGGGTGTGACATCACACGCCAGATAACTATTGATCAAGATTCTTCCGAATTTCCCGGGCCAATACAGTAACAGAAAGCGGTTTCAACAAAAACCCTCTGATCCCCATGCCCATGGCTTTTTCTTCATCAACCATAGAACTATAGCCGGTGCAGAGCATAATCCGTAGATCGGGTCTGATGCTAAGCAACTGACGGGTAAGCTCTGTTCCTGGCATAAGGGGCATGGATTGGTCGGTAATAACCAGATCAAATGCCGCAGGATTCTCCCTGACTTTTTCCAGGGCTTCCTGACCGGAGGAACAGCAGACCACCTGATAGCCAAGATAATTAAGCATACGTTCAGCAAGCA
>JAOZQU010000256.1:0-1273 GCA_029932055.1 Desulfocapsa sp. | reverse complement strand
ATGATTCCCTGTTCCTCAGGAAGAGCATGAAAGGCATTGGTGCAAAGATTGGTAATAACCTGATGTATTTCAGTGGGATCTGCAAGAATCAGTGTTTTACCAATGCTTATCTGCAGATTGAGCGCAGCAGTCATGGGCAGGGCTGCCCGCAACAGTTTAATTGCTTCTTTGATGACAAGTGCAGCCTGGATTGGATAACGCTCAGTATTCGTCTTACGACTGAAGGTCAAAATCTGGAGCACCAATTCCCTAGCCCGGTTACTGGCCTTGAGTACCTGTTGCAGATACTCTGCCACCTCAGTATCCTTTTCAGTTTTGCATTTTGCAAGCTCTGTAAAACCCATGATGGCCGCAAGAATATTATTAAAATCATGGGCAATACCACCAGCCAAAGTGCCGATGGCCTCAAGCTTTTGGGTCTGTTGCAGTTCAGCGGTCTTTTTCTCAACCTCCTGTTCCAAAAAAGATTGATATCTTTTATTTTCTTTAACCAGCCTGACGTGTTCCAGAGCTCGCTCAACCGCATATTTAAGAAGGCCCATGTCTTTGACTGGTTTGGTTATAAAATCCCGGGCACCGAGCTTCAAGGCCCTGATGGCATCACTAAGAGTTCCCATGCCGGAAACAATAATCACAGGAGTATCGGGAGATTCCTTCTTGATGGTAGAAAGGACTTCAATGCCATCTATTTTAGGAATACGCAGATCGGTAAGAACCAGACCAGGGCGTTCTTTTCTAAATACCTCCAGACCCTCTGCTCCATTTTCAGCCTGGAACACTGTGTAGCCAAGACTTTGCATGTAAGAAGTGATGGCCAGACGAACCAGTTTATCATCCTCGATAGTAAGGATAGTAGTGGATTGCGGACTGTCCATAGGGTAGAGCCTCCCTGTAATGTTCAAAAAATATGAAGTCTCTTCAATTCTGCAGCTTAAAAAACAGTGGGAAATTAAATGGTATATTTGATCCTATCAAAAGGAGTATCAAAGAGTCAAATAAGATTGGATGGACTGAAATATTAGCGAAGTATCAATACAATGGAGGGTAAGATGTGTTAAAAACGGGTGGCTTTAAAACAGTCTCCCAGGCAGGATGTAGCGGTGACAACAGAAATGAGATGGGGAATAACGGAATGTATGAATAACAGAAAAAAACGTAACTATTCAGGTGATAGCTGGTAATTTGCCTAACCGCTGTTCTGTATCTGTTTAGGAGCGTCCCATATCTGTGCAGGCGCCCCGGAGGAAGTGCCCTTGGGGTGCGCCCCGGAGGA
>JAOZQU010000255.1 GCA_029932055.1 Desulfocapsa sp. | reverse complement strand
CCACCTTCCTCACGCTTGTTATCGTACCATCCATGTACTATGTGCTTTACCTTGTAAAAATCAAAATGTCGACGCCACGGAATAAAGCACAATAGGCGCTGTTAACAAGCCTGAATACCATGTTCATGCAACCCTTTTCGTAAAACAGGAGGAGATTGCGCGATTGAGGAGATTGAGCGATTGCCCGATATTCAAAGGTTAGCAGCACTTCGTTCAATCTCATACATCGTGCAATCTTTGCCATCGCGCAATTCTACTGCCTTTTCCTGTTTTCGCCACTTTTCTAAAAAATCATTTTATTGCTCTGAATAGCCTACTAATAGGGCATTTTATTTTTGACATGGGTGACCCATTTGGCGAAAACAGGAGCGCTGTTAACAAGCCTGAATACCATGTTCATGCAACCCTTTTCGTAAAACTTTTGTCTACGGGGTGTAATGTAATATTGTTCTTTTACATAGGTGGAGAACTTTAATGCATAGACATAAGCGCGCGATGTTAAAACTAAAAAATCCGGTTTTTAATGCCTATCGAGTAAATATTTCCTTAACTTTACTTTGATAAATTGTATCTGTCCGACACTTATATGTGTCAGGGTCAGGGTTTTAACATTATTTTAGCCAACATTGAAAGTGTTGTGCTTATTGTGTTTTATGCATTTTGATGAGGACTTCATAGAAAGGTGTCTTAATAACGACTCTAAATCACAGGGGGAGTTATACAGGCAGTTTGCGCCCAAAATGTTCGGCATTTGTCTGCGTTACGCAAAGAACCAGATGGAAGCAGAGGACGTTTTGCAGGAAGGCTTTATCAAGGTTTTCAGGTATTTGAAGGATTATAGGAACGAAGGATCGCTGGAAGGCTGGATCCGCAGAACAATGGTTAATACGGCCATTAATTTCTATAAGAAAAAGATCAAATACCAGAAAGATGTTAGCCTTGATCAAACTGAGCCTATCAACAACGAGGAAGAAAGCGCTATTGACAAACTGTCCGCCAAAGAGTTACTGGTATTGATCCATGAACTCCCGGATGGATACCGCATGGTTTTCAACCTTAATGTAATTGAAGGATATACACATAAGGAGATCGGCAAGATGCTGAATATTTCTGAAAACACCTCAAAGTCCCAATTATCACGGGCCAGGGGCGTTCTTCAGGAAAAACTAAAATGGAAAGTAAAAGGTGACTGAAGAAAACAAATATCTGGATAAGCTTTTTCAAAACAAGTTCTCCGGTTTTGAAGCGAAACCACCTGCCTCGGTATGGGAAAATGTCCATGCTGAACTTCATGGCAAGGGTGGTGGCGGTGTAAATCCGGTCAACCTTGCTGTGCTGGCTGCCCTGGTATTGATCTCCGGCCTGCTTGGATTCAGCATTATCAAAGATTCTCCCAGCGCCACCCTCAACAATATTACAATTGATGGCCAAACAGCCATGCTCATCGAATATGTTCCACCTGCAAGCCCTGAAATGCAAGGGCCTGCTGCAATAATCGACAATAAACAAAGGCATGCACCGGAAACAAAACCTGTACCCGGATCCTCAGGTACAATGAGCAAGCCTGAAAAAACAGAATCCGCCGTTCAAGCTGAAAATGTACCCCATAACAGCCTGCACGATTATTACGTTGAAGAAACCTTTGGCAGTGCATTTTCTGAAGAAGCGCGGCTGGCAATGCTCAGATCAAGGCGGTCTTATTCACTGCATACATCTATGTTGGCCCTTAACTCGCAAAACATACAGGTACGCGACAGCAAGCTCAATCCGAAATATGCCGGTATTAACGACGGGGAGCGTCAGTATAACCGAAGAGCATCATGGCAACTGGGCGTCTTTTTTACACCTGAAGTGGTACTTTATCCCGAAGACTCTATCCCGAACCAGCGCAGTTATACTTTTGAAGTCACAGGGAAGTGGCAGAAAAACGAATTCTTCATTGAATCCGGCCTTGGCCTGTCTTTCTCTTCCGACGACGGGAAGTATGCCATCGACTATGAGAAATTCCTGGGAACTTACGACGACGTGTACAATGTAACTTTCGACACCACAGAAGGAGGAACAATAGTTCCTGTCTATCATACAAACATTGTTAGTGTTTATGATTCTATCGATAAATACAGGATCGAGCAAACCAAAAACCGCTACACCTATCTGCAGGTCCCGGTATATATTGGTTTCCATAAAGAGGTGAATCGTTTTGGATGGTTTATTAAGGGTGGGCCTATTTTATCCATCCTGGTGAACGAAAATATCCCAAAACCGGATGCCGGCAATGACAGGATCGTCAATATCGATCAGAAAATGCCGACACGCATAAATGCAAGCTGGCAACTGGCCTTTAGTGCAGGATTAACATATCAGCTGTCACAGAAAGTCGGAATTGCCATAGAACCTACATTCAAATATTATTTGAACTCACAATACGAACGCAAGTATATAACTACCCGTCATCCTTATTCCTTTGGACTGAGGACCGGACTATTATTTAACTTTTAATGAACCTGGCTATGCGACATTATTACCCCCGCCTACGATTGCATTACAGGCAAGCCCGATGCCGGCGAAAATTGCTGCTCAAGCGGATGCTATTGCCCCTGACGATGCTGTTTATCATATCGATAACTACAACTTTTGCCCAAACCCAGAATAATGAGAACAATTTATACCTCTCCGGGCAGATCGTCAATACTGAAAACGGGGGACCTATTGCAGGACAGGAAGTGTTTATACAGATAAATACCACATCCGGCGGGGGGATGAGCTATTATCATATCAAATACACAGATATACAAGGATTTTTCTACGACACTATCAGCACAAGCTCAGAAAAAGGCTCATTGCTTATTTATGCATATGATGTAAATGGCATCAAATACGAGAAAGAAGAGTTTTACAGGTTTCAATGGGAGTCAACCTACCATGCAAATATGGTATTAGAAGTATTTGACCCCGGACTGGTGAGCGATTTCCAGGCGAATTTCACTCCTTTAAAGGATACTATTAATTTTAACGGCCTCAGCTATAACTTTTTTGATGAGTCGACCGGAGCAGGAATCGTTTACTGGTACTGGACCTTTGGTGACGGGAGCACCTCCATGGAACAAAACCCGAACCATGTATATGAAGGGCCCGGGGTATATGATGTATCCCTTACAGTTTCCACCGAGAACCTGAGCTGTGAGATCGTACTCAGCATGATCACCAAAAAGATTAAGGTCGGGATGAAGGAATACTTTAATTTTGGCGGGCAAGCATTTGCCGGTTATTTCCCGGTGGACATAGGAACTGCCTTCCTTTATAAGATCGAAGAAGATGAATTCATCCCTATCGACACAACAGAATTTGACACTCTTGGATGTTATATCTTTTACCAGTTGATTGAAGGGGACTATAAGGTTAAGACTTTTCCGTCCGCCAGTTCGGTCCATGCCGGAGATTATCTCCCCACATATTTTGGGAATGCCCTCCTCTGGACAAAGGCCGAAACCATCAAACTGAGTGCTACCGGATGGGAATACGACATTAGTATGGCACCTAACCATAGCTATAGTGCCGGTGGCGGTTTGATCGACGGCGTGGTTACCCTGGACGGGAAAAATACCCTCATGGAGGATATCGAGATCATTTTATTTAACCAAAATAATAATTGCCTCACTTACATTAAGTCCGATAAAAATGGCATTTTTGAGTTCTCCGGCCTGGCATATGGAACCTATAAGGTTATGGCTGAAGTTCCGGGCAAGTACACTTACCCTTCAACTATTACACTGACGGAAGGTCATCCGGCAATTGAGGATATTAATATTATCGTTTACGATGAGGATATATATTACGGCATTGGAGATGAGCTAAATAATAAACTGACAGGACTGGGCGACCCATATCCCAACCCGGCCTGTAATTATGTCAACTTTAAGTTTAACCTGCTTGAAGCCGGAAATGTGCAGATATTTATCCTTAATCAGGGCGGACAGGTAGTTGATAAGAGCAATAGCCATTACAATACTGGTGAAAGCTTTGTACAATTGAATACCGCGAACCTTTCTTCCGGCATGTACAAAGTGATGGTATTGTTTGGAAATGAGAAACATATTAAGTCTTTTATAAAAGTTAATTAGAGGCTGATCACTCATGAGAAAAGGCATCCCGCAGTATTTCTCGGGATGCCTTTTTTATTATTAGTAATTTTGGGGAGCCTGTACATACAGGAAAGTAAACAATTCCGGCAGGCAACCTTTATCATGGCAAACAGTCTTAAAAACAGTTGGGTTTTTTGATGGTTCCAGACCAGGAAATATTAGAAGGCTGCAGATCAGGAGAAAGACAGGCTTTCGGTTTGTTGTATAAGAAGTATGCACCAACTATGCTTGGTATTTGCATGCGCTACTGCAAACGGAAAGAAGAGGCTGAAGATGTACTTCACGAAGGCTTTATTAAAGTTTTCGCCAATGTATGTAAGTTTAGGGGAGACGGCTCTTTCGAAGGCTGGATCAAACGTATCATGATCAATACTTCACTGAGCCATTATCATGCAAACCTGAAGCACTATTTCCAGTCGGATGTGGAAGAAATTGGAGATTTGACAAGCGGAGATGAGGATGAAGGGGTTTATAGCAATGCACCACCAAGGTCTGAGTTGCTGAGCCTGATACAGGATCTGCCCGAT
>JAOZQU010000254.1 GCA_029932055.1 Desulfocapsa sp. | reverse complement strand
AGGCTTTCTTGAGTTCATTTTTGGGGATTTGTTGTTTCGATGCCCATTTTGAAAATTGTTTTGTCATTAATTGCTTCATCTACAAACTATAGCACCAAGTCCGACAGAATTCAATACGAGAATACTAAAAGAGATCATCTTACCGAGAAATTTTTAGAAGTATAACGTCCGGTATCACTGGAAACAAGCGGAGTTACCGACCAACGTCACACGCAGTGATGAGTTCGAATAACCGATGAAGGTCATTTGAAAACCGCGCTGCTTGTTTTCCTTATGCTGCAAGTTAAGTTATGCTGTGAGTTTTCAGTACTATACTTTTTTTCATGATTGTTTCAATCTGGATTTACTTCTCATTTTCTTTGTATTTGATTCGTATTCTTCCTTTATATCCTTTTGATACATTTTTACTCTTTCCTTTCCTTCCTTTTTTCATTCTCCTCTGTGTCAGTTTCATTTTCCCAGCCAAAGCTATTGAGCCGAGCACGGGCAACTTTTCAATTTGTCAGGATAAGTGTTGACACAATTGTACCTATCCTCAATCATAAAAAGGCCTTAGATAAAGCCTCAGGCCTTCCCTGAACTCAAGTAGCAAATATGCAGGAGTCCTCAAATACAAATTCGTTAAACCATGGTTCCCCTTTACCTGCAAAGTGTGAAGAGATGGATATCGTGCTGTTGCGTGAGTTGAGCTGTAAGAGGTGTCAGCAATTTTTCTATATCTGTCAATGTTGTTATCACGGACAGCAATATTGCTGTGTCGTCTGCAGGGATGCTGCCCGGAGTGAAGCTCATCGTATATCTCAGAGCCTCTATCGTACTTCAGATCCGGGAAGAAAAATGAACAGGGAAGCGGCCAACAGGCGCAGAAATAATAAAAAAAATGATGCAGATATAAAAAATGTGGCTGATCACTGTACAACACCTCCCCCTCTAGTTGTTACACTCCTCCCAGTACCGTCAAATAAGATTCCCAGTTGCTGTAAATGCGGGGCAATCGGACGGGTTGTTACAGAATTCCCTTCCAGAGGATATGGCAACAGGCCACGCAGATCATTTTCGGTGTCTAACCCTGTTGCTCAATGAGTTTTTAACATCACTTCTTTAACCGTTAAGGGAGAGGTGTGATTACAGGAGGTGTATTATGATTGAAAGAAAAGCGCTTAGCCCTCAACGGATAAGGAAGATTTCCGGTACATTCGCATTTGTTCCTCATCACTTCCTGCGCCAGGGGTTTTGGGCAGGTCTCAGTCATCATGAGTTGTTGCTCTACTTTTTTCTGGTGCTAGTCTCTGATCGTCAGGGGCTGTCTTATTACAGTTTTGACAAAATATGTTCCATGGTGGCCATCACATCAGACGAATACATCCATGCGAGAAATTGCCTTATCAATAAGGATCTTATTGCCTTTGACGGTCATCTCTTTCAAGTGCTTTCATTGCCCGAAAAGGAGACAAGTGAACCGCCAACGCCTCTTTCTGTGAAGGAAATGGCGTCTAAAGATCCAGCCACTATCAGTCAGCTTATTCAACGGAGTTTTGACAATGCCGCAGAATAGCAATGTACAAGTCAAGTTCGATCAGGCCGTTCAGGACTATCTGCTATGGATGATTGACCGGGGCTATTCCCGCTCCACATGGAACTTTTATGAACGTCTCCTGCTACGCTTTGGGAGCTATATTACCAGTCGGGATCTTCCCTGGAAGTCTGTTTTCACCAAAGCCACACTGCATGACTTTGGCAGGGAGTGCAAACTTGTTCAATACGAACCTCCCATCAGAGGGCTTGCAAGGTATCTGTATAAAGAGAAGAAAATCAACAGTTCCCTGGATAAAAAGGAAGTCCTGTTGCCGGAAATATATACACGATATTTACGCTACTATAAAAATATCAGGCAGGTTTGTGAACGGCGGGTTTTAAACACCAGGCGAGTGCTGATTTTGCTTGCAGAATGGTTAGCAGAAAAAGATATACAAACAGCAAATATTTGCGTTGAACAGCTGGATCGTTTCCAGGCAGAAGTCAGCAATTGCTATACCAAGGAAACAAGGCAGCACCATCGTTCAGTTCTGCGGGGGATTTTGAGTTGGCTCTATCAGCAGAAAATAATCCGGCGTGACTTGGCACCACTTATAATCGGTGCTCCTGTGTATGCTTTGGTAAAACCACCACGTTTTTAACGACCAGTTGAGTTGCAAAAACTCTTCCGGATTCATCCTGAAACACCCTATGAGAAACGAGCCTGGGCAATGTTGCATCTGGCATGTTTTACGGGGATGCGTCCAGGAGAAATCAGCAGGATCAGTCTGGATGATATTTATTTCTCAAGACAGCAGATTATGCTACCCAGGCGTAAAAGCGCAAATCCAATCTCCATTCCTTTGCCGGATACTGCAATCAAAGCGATTGGTGATTATATCATGGAAACCAGGCCGGAAGCAGAGCAAAGGAAGCTCTTTCTCAAACTGCGTGCTCCATATGATCCGGTCAATGCTTTGTCTGTCGGTCAGTGTATCACTGCCTTGATGCGCAAAGCCGGCGTACCGGGAACAACATATTGGCTGCGCCATACCTACGCCCAGAATCTGCTTGAGTCAGATGTTTCAATTTTCAACATCAAAGAGATGATGGGGCATGACAGAATTCAGACCACGAGCCGTTATCTCCGAATACACATTAAAATGATGCGGGAGATACTCTTTGATGAAACCATTTGAAAGCTTTATGGCTGAAAAACAGAAGTGTCAGATCATACTTGCACTGCTTTGATCAGCATCTTATCAAAACAAACAGTCATTGGGATGACTTTAGCACTCTATTTTTCCTCGATTACCAAAGACGAATACCCGGTGAGGGAAGATCTGTTAATTCATTTTTCCAGGCTGTATATACATTTTTTCAATTTCTGATACGCAAGGAAGTAGTGGATAAAAATCCTTTGCAGGATATTCCGCCAAGGCCGGTGAATCGCTTTATCCCCTTTATATTCGCACCAGATGAAGTAGAGTAGCTCCTCAAGGCGATTCAGACCAATATACGTCAAACAGAAAGCAGATTTTTCCGTGACTATACCATCTATACCGCTATTTCGCTTATTATCCGTTGTGGTTTAAGAATCTCGGAGCCGTTGCGTCTTCAGCTCTCATCGTATCGAGTTGAGAAAACTATCTATATTGAAAAAACCAAGTTCTACAAGGACAGATTAATCCCGGTGCCTGTTGGAATGGCAAGGGAACTTGATACGTATCTGCTCACGCGGAAAAGATTTATCCAAGAGGGAAATTGTTTCCTGTTTCCGGGGGCTATGCAGGGAAAAAGGCTTGGCAAAAGCTCTCTATACCCAGTCTTTAGGCGGGCAGTAATTGACATTGGCCTGAATCAGTCAAGAAAGATGCTTGGAACCACCACCTTTGGGCCTCCAAGGGTTCACAGCCTGCGTCATTCCTTTGCGGTGACGACTTTGAACAATATAAAAAACAGAGGTGACGATCCCCAAAAAGGATTGCCCGTTTTAGCGGCTTATATGGGACATCGAATTTACACTTATACTGCTCAATATCTTAAAATGCTTGATGCCAGCCAGAGAAACAACTTGATCGATTTTACTCTTTCTAATCAGAGGAACCTGTGACCATCAGCAAATGCCTGCATACGTTTTTCACTTACTATCTGCCAAAAATTAAGGGCGGAAGCGCTCATACTGTGGAGGTATATAAAAAATCCTTTGAACTCTTTCTGCCTTTTGCTGCAAATCGCAAATCATGCACGGTTCAAGAACTGCGATTGGAGCACCTTTCCATTGAGCTTATTATTGATTTCCTTGAGTACCTGGAAAAAGAGCGCAGGAATACGGTACGAACAAGAAACCTGAGGCTTGCCTCCCTTAAGGCTTTGGCAAAAATGATCCGACTGCTTTACCCGGAGTATCAGAAATATGCTGACTGTCTCTTGTGTATTCCTCAAAAAAGAGCCCAGAAGAAACTGATCGGCTTTCTTTATCAGGATGAAATCTTAAAAGTTTTGGCAACAGTGAACCTGAAACGAAAAGAAGGGATGCGGGATTATACAATCCTCAACTTGCTTTTTGATTCAGGAGCCAGAGCAGCTGAAGTGGCCAACCTGAAGCTTGATTATTTTGATTATCAGAATAAAACCCTTGCGATTCTCGGCAAAGGGAACCGTTTCAGACAGATAATACTGTGGCCGAAAACTGTGGACTTAATACAGTTGTATATTGAAAAATACCAGGCTCCTGCAAAGTTTTGTTATAAACAGTACCTCTTTATCAATCAACGGGGCGAGCATTTCACCAGGCATGGTATCTACCGGATTTGTAGAAAATATCTTAGCCTCGCACTCCCTGGGAAACGACTTGATGTTTTAAGTCCGGCTCATAGTTTCTGTCATTATGTTGCTATGAATATGCTGGCCGACGGGGCTGCGATCACCGATATCAAAAACCGGCTTGGTCATGAAAATATTTAGTCTACTATGGCCTATTTGAAGCTTTCAATGCATCAGAAGCGGGAAATACAGCAGAAATTTATCCAACATACCCGCTCGGTTCTTGGAAAAGATTCCAAAATAGAGGAACTTGCCGACTGGGAAAACAAAGACGAAATTTTAACCTGGCTGGATAGTCTTTAAGAAAATAGAAGATACTCCTGGCCATGGGGAACTCTGTTTCAGGTGCTATTGTTGGACGGAGCCGCTACGCGGAGACAATTTCCAGCAAACACCTTCCTGTAT
>JAOZQU010000253.1 GCA_029932055.1 Desulfocapsa sp. | reverse complement strand
GTCTTCCCTCACCTGTATCACATCATCCTGATTCAATCCTTGACAAATGTCAAGTAAGCCGGTAATTTCTTTTGATTTATGCTTGTACTTGTCCAATGAAAACGATACCGCAATGTGCTACTTCGTGACGGGCGGCTGTTGGAAAAAGGTTCAATCAATAAACAGGAACATCCCATTAAGGAGGTAATTGCGTGACGAAACAAAAAATTGAAATTAGCATTATCGGTGGTCCGTTTGATAAAATAACCACGGTTCTCGAGGAATTTGAACCAGGCAGTAAAGACTTTATTTATTCCTATGAAATGATGGGGATAGAATCTAAACAGGTCAAAAGTGTCGACTCCTATCGGGAAGTTGCAGTTAAAGTTCCTGCCCGTCTGCATCCAACGGTTCTGGATATGAATCGTTTTAACCTTAACCGTCCCGGTGGTGGTGGATTGGGCTTTGCCGTCGAAATATTTTTTCACGCTACAGTAAAGGCAATTAAAGAGCCGGAAATTAGAGTGAGTGGCGAACGTCAGCTTATCACCGAACATTTCGGTCATGCCTTTAAACAGCTTCTTGGTTTTTCCGGTGGTTTTGAAATTGATTTAATGGATCATAAACGTCGTCATGTTGGCCTTGGCTCTTCCATTGGTTCTATGTGCGCCGTCATTCTGGGTATGAATGAAGTTCTCGGTCGTCCTTTTCATGGCTGGGAATTACGCAGAATTATGGGTTTTCTTGCCTGTGAGGAAAGCCCCATCAATGAACAATATCTGCTACCCGCATTTGAAACAGGTATTGGTGCCATGGCAGGTGTAAACGGTGGTTGGATTGTTGCCAGCGATGATCTCACCATGGTGTATCGGGTTCCATTACCTGATACCAAGGCAATTATTTTTATTCCCGATGTGAAAAGTCTTGAAGATGAATTCACCGGTAAAGAGACATCAGCGGAATCCGAAGCAGAGCTTCTCCTTCGTCGGGCCAGGCATCTTGACAGTATGCAGGCCGGTGCTAAAGCAGAGCTTGTCCTGCTTGACATGATCCCGGCCATGATTCGGGGGGATATGGAAAAAATGGGTGACACTCTTTTTGATATTTCCTATCTTGGCTCAAAACGGGCAGAATGCGAACAGCATGGTGCTTACGGAACGCCGATCTATAGCTATATCAATGCATTCCGCGGTATGGGTGTTGAGATTGCCGGTATGAGCTCAGTTGGCCCAACCATCTTTGCCTTGACCCGGAAGCAGGATGTTTATGATAGAATCATGGGTTACTTAAAAGACCAGGGAGTATCTGATAGTCGGATTATTGAAACCAAAATTGATAACAGGGGTGGAACCATCACCGAAAATGGTGTGGAGAAAGCTTTTATGGACGATAACTGGCTCAAAGGGTAAAGGATAGGACAGAATGCAGGAAACATGCGGGGTGAAAATTTGCGGAACAACCACCATCCATGACGCTCAACAGGCGGCGGAATATGGTGCTGATTATTTCGGAGTGGTTGTTGAGGTGGATTTTTCCCCGCGTTCCCTGACTATTGAAAAAGCCGAACCGCTTTTTGACAATCCACCCATTGCCGCAGTTGCTCTGGTGTTTAATATGGAACCAGAGCGTTTGCATTATCTGATTAAAACGCTCAGCCCTTTTGCTGTCCAATTTTTACATCTGGAAAAAGTATCGTTTATCCGGGAGTTGAAAGCACAATATCCGACCCTGCAGCTTTGGCAGTCTATACATCTACCGGAAGCAGGCAAGAAAGTTGATTGCAATACCTTTCGTGATTCAGTTCAGGAATACGTTGATGCCGGGATCGACTTGCTCATCTTTGATACTGTGGCGGTGATGAAAGGAGTAACAAAATTCGGGGGTACCGGATTAATCTCTGATTGGGATGTTGTTAAAGAGTTAATGGATCAGATACAAACTTCCGTACCGGTCTGGCTGGCTGGTGGAATCAATCCTGATAATGTCAGCAAAGCAATCAAAACAGTGCAGCCCCAAGGAGTTGACCTCTGTTCAGGGGTTGAGGTAAAACCGGGGATTAAAGATCCTGATAAAGTGCGTCTCCTTGTCGAACAGGCTAAGAAAAGTTACTAACTCAAGTTATTACCATTCAACCTCTAATCTAATTGAACAATATGAAAGCTGCTGTAGTCCATGGCGTGAATGATATCCGCATTGAAGAGTATCCAAGCCCCGTAGTCGGAGCCGGTGAAGTAATAGTAAAAACGAAAATTGCCGGAATCTGCGCAACTGATATCAAAACCCTGCTTGGTCAGGGAATTCCCAAAGATTTACCCACCATCCTGGGGCATGAAGTTGTGGGCGAAATTGCCGCAACAGGAGATGGGGTTAAAAGATTTGCCGTAGGTGACAGGGTTGCTGTGTATCCCATCGCCGCCTGCGGTAAATGCCACTATTGCCTCCAGGGGCGTCATAATCTGTGCGAGGCGGAATTTGGCCTGGGGCATGGTATAGAGGGTGGCTTTGCAGAATATGTTCGGTTGCCGAAAGAGATTATTGATATTGGTGGAGTGGTAAAACTCGAGGATGATTTTTCCTATGAAGATGCCGTGCTGGCTGAGCCGCTATCCTGTACCCTTGCAGCAGCACGTACGTGTCGTATGAAAAAGGGAGACAGTGTATTGATCATCGGTGCCGGTCCCATGGGGCTTATGCACCTGAAAATGGCAAAATGGTTCGGTTGTCAGGTGATAATTGCCGATTTGATTGATGAGCGTCTGGCACTTGCCGGGAGAATGAGAGCGGATCACCTGATAAATTCAGACCGTGACAACCTTGCCGACCAGGTAAAGGAAATAACGGACGGACGTGGTGCTGATACCGTGGTCATATCACTCGGTATTCCGCAGATTATAGAAGATAGTCTTAAATTGACTGCAAAGGGCGGAGTCTGCAATATTTTCGGCGGTCCACCGCCCAGCGAGATTAAACTGGATCCTCGCTGGCTGCATTACCAGGAAATCACCCTGACCGGCACTTTTGCTTCAACTCCTGCTGATTTTATAAAGAGTCTGGAGCTTATCCGGGATAAATCAATAATTGTCTCTGACCTACTCTCCCACCGCTTTACCTTGGACAGTTTTCTTGATGCCGTGGAAAAGGCAAAAAATCAGGAGATGGTGCGGGGAATCGTCATTTTCGATTAATTTTTCGTAACTATTGTCCCGTATAAGGAGAAAATCATGAAAGGATTGCAACGACGTTTAAATAAAATTATTCGAAAATCAACTGGTCGCAGCCTGGTTATTGCCGTTGATCATGGAATGGCGCTTGGGGCCATGAGTGGGATCGTCAATATCAAAAAAACCATTGATGACCTGGATGCCACCGGCCTGATTGACTGCTGGTTGATGACCAAAGGCATCTATACCCATGCCTTTGATCCGGCTGGTGATCCTGGTGTTATCCTGAGAGCCAGTGGTGGAGCTACCATTGCCGGTCCGGAACTCACCAACGAAGGTTTGACCGCAACAGTCGAAGAAGCGCTTCAGCTTGGCGTAGACTGCGTTGCCACCAGTGCCTTTGTCGGTTCGGATTTTGAACATGAAACATTGATCAATATGGCCGCACTTTCCACCGAGTGCAGAAAATGGGATATCCCAATGCTTGGAGTGATCGGCCTTGGCAAGACCAATGAAGACAAGAAGAAAGATCCTAAGTTCATTGCTCTGGGTGCCAGGGTTGGCGTCGAACACGGAGCAGACATAATCAAGACCTATTATACGGAAACAGATTTTGACAAGGTCGTTGCCGGTTGCCCGGTTCCGGTACTCATTGCCGGTGGCCCGAAATGCGAAACCGATTTGGATACCCTGAATATGATCCATGGTGCTCTCCAGGGAGGAGCCAGCGGTATCGTCATGGGTAGAAACGTCTGGAAAAGCCCCAATTCAGTGGCATTACTCTCAGCAGTTCATGGCCTGATTCACGAAAACATGAATGTCAAAGAGGCTAATCAACTCCTGGAAGAGAAAAAACAGGGATGAGCAAGAGGTGAAAAATTCTCTGAGAGAATGGTTCAGGAAGAGTGTTTAGAGCAATTAAAAAAAGCAGGGTCTCCGATGGAGAATCCTGCTTTTTTTAGTTCTGTTCTACAGACTGTAGACAATCAGCAACCTCCGATGCCTCACCCGCTTTTTGTCTTGGCAGGAACAGGGGCACCCTCTTTGGTAAGTGGACTTCCAATGGATGATCGGGAAACTTTAATTCGCACTTTGTCTGCGATTTCAAGGGTCACAACACTTTCGGTCAGGCCAGTGATGGTTCCGTGAATTCCACCTTTGGTAACAACCTTATTGCCGATTTTCATCTCATTTAAAAACTGTTGTTGCAGTTTGGCCTGTTTCTGCTGAGGCCTGATGAGCATGAAGTAAAATACTCCAAAGATGAGAATAAGGGGTATGAAAGATGCTATACCTCCTGCTCCACCGCCTGCTCCACCTGCTGCGTATGCGACTCCGGTCATGGTAATTCCTCCAATAAAAGAAAAAAGTATTTTTTGTTGAGTTTTTAACTTTTGATGATTTCGTAAAAAGTCTTCAGCTCGGTCATTCCCGGAAACTACCCCGGACAAGCCCGCGTAGGCGGGAATCCAGAACATGTTGAAAAAACTAGATTCCCGCCTGCGCGGGAATGACGGGAGAGCGGAACGATTGAGTTTTTACGAAGCCATTAACCCTTCATTTGTAATCATTCTTTCTCGAGCTTGCCATAAAAATCGTTACGGAAAGCGGTAAAGCTGTCATTTT
>JAOZQU010000055.1 GCA_029932055.1 Desulfocapsa sp. | reverse complement strand
CCCTCAAGGGGGTACTGAAAAGAGTCCAGTGAACTTAACAGTATTTCCGGTTGAACCGGGTTAAGTATTTAGTGAAGATATTTGCTTTGATGATGCTTAATATTAATAAGAGGATTTATCTATGATACAAATAAAGTGTTCCCGCTGTATAGGGTTACTGTTTGCAGGTTTTTTGGCTGTGATGCTGTTCGTCCAGCCGGTTTCGGCTGCATCCAAAATGCCTTCTTTTGTGCTTCCCGATGTGGTGAGTGGCGCCACTATTGATAGTAAACAGTTTTTAGGAAAGACTCTCCTGGTAACGTTTTTTGCTACCTGGTGTCCTCCCTGTATGCAGGAAATACCTGATCTGATAGAGCTTCAGAGTAAGTATGCAAGTAAAGGCTTCTCTGTGGTCGGACTTTCTGTGGATCAGGGCGGGGCGGGTGTGGTTAAAAAACTGGTTGAAAAGCGTTCCATCAACTATCCGGTGCTTTTGGCAAATGGAACAACAGCCAGAAATTTTGGTGGTGTAGTGGGCATCCCCACTTCTTTCCTGGTAAACAGTAAAGGTACTGTGGTGAAGAAATATCCCGGTTATGTTCCACATGTGTTGCTTGAAAATGATATTAAGAAGATAATGAATTAGTATTCATTATCCAGTGAATAAGGTTGACAACTGTCAAGTTGCCTTTTATACTGATAAATTAAATTATCGTGGTGTAATTCTGGAGTTGATCCAGACAATAAAAAATCTGTTATTGAGGAGAACACAAATGAAAAAAGGTATCGTATCTGTTGTATTGGCATTGACTTTCGCTTTGAGCACTGTAGCGGTAGCTGCTACCGTTAAATGCACTGTTGATTCTGTTGAAGCCGACAAAGTAACCATGACCTGCAAAAAAGCTGATAAGATGAAGGCTGGTGATAAAGTAAAAGTAAAAGTGAGTAGTGGTGCTGCTGTTGAGGGTTGCTAATTGACATAACCCTGTTTTTTAGTTAGTTTATAAGGGCCGATTGATATTTTTATATCAATCGGCCTTTTTTTGTTTTTTTATGGCATCCGGGGGGGCGCGCAGGTTTCTTGTTAAAGGTGAAAATGTGGAAATAATCAAGGCAATCATACTGGGAGGAGTTCAGGGTTTGACTGAATTTCTGCCTGTTTCAAGTTCCGGTCACCTGGTGCTGGGATCTGAGTTGCTTAATTTTCAGGAGCAGGGGCTGGCTTTTGATATTTTTGTCCATTTTGGTACCCTTGTTTCGGTTTGCATCGTCTTTCGTAAAGAATTGACTGCAATGCTGGCAGCCCCTTTTGCCATGATTCGTGGTCAGGCGGATGATGAATTAATCCGGTTTTTTTACTGGGATATTTATGTGGTGGTGGCTACGTTACCGGCTGTGGGGGCTGGATTGTTTTTGAAAGATTCCATTGCTGGAATCTTTGCCAATATTCTGCTGGTTTATTGTATGCTTTTTCTGACAGGTGTGATTATGACCGTGACTCCGTATATTCGGGAGAGGGCAGTGCAATTGAATTGTCCCAGGGCTCTCCTCATCGGTTGTGCTCAGGCAATGGCGATCTTCCCCGGTCTTTCCCGCTCGGGCTCCACTATTTTTACAGGAATGCTTTTGGGCGTAAATCGGGAAACTGTAGCCAGGTTTTCTTTTATCATGTCCATCCCTGCAATTCTTGGTGCGGTGGTGATGCAGTCCAAAGAGTTGCTGGTAAACCCTCCTGACTCCAGTAGCTTGTTCGTGATCGGAGCTGGCACAATCGCCTCTGGAGTCTGTGGTTATTTTGCAATTATTCTTCTTTTGGATGTGATTCGTAGAAACAAACTTCAATATTTTGGCTATTATTGCTTAGTGCTTGCTTCCTGCGGCCTCCTCTATACTTTTGTCACTAGTTAAAACTAATACTTACCTTGTAACTCTCATGGATATCAGAACATTACCGGAAGAAGAACGTGAAATTTATAATCGCATCCGTGCGAAATATAAATTGACATTTGATAAGTTGAAAGTAAAGGAGCAGACCATTCGTCTGCTTAAAGTTGATGATATCGAAGAGTTTCTTGATGGAAAAGATCCCTTTGCAGATGTCTCTGAGTTTCCCTTCTGGATAAAGCTCTGGGAAGCGGCTATGATTTTGTCTTACGCTCTGGCCACACTTCCGGATCCCAAAGGAAAAACACTGCTTGAGCTTGGGGCAGGCTTAGGAGCCCCCGGTATTATGGCTGCGGCCTGTGGGTTTGAAGTGACTCTTTCCGACTATGAAGATATCATCATGGATTTTCAGAAGGTGAGTGTTGCAGCCTCAGGGCTTACTAATGTGCACTGCGCTCATATTGACTGGTTAAATCCTCCTGACATGAAACCTTTTGATGTGCTCACTGCAGCAGAAGTTTTGTTCAGGGAAGAGTTCTTTGATCCGCTCTTGCATGTGTTCAGGAAATATCTCAAACCTGGTGGAACAATATATCTTGCCCATGACGCGCGGAGAAGGTGTTTGCCTCTTTTTATGGAAAGGGCAAAAGAAGAATACAATATTGCAGGCAGCAAACAGACTATTCACAAGGATGGTCAGGACATTACGATCATTATTAATCGTCTCCGGGCAAAAGGGTAACAAGGAGAAGATATGTCGCTCTACCCGGTGAACCTGGCAATTAGTGGAAGGCTTTGTCTTGTCATTGGTGGAGGAAAGGTCGCAACTCGTAAAGTTCAGTCGCTTCTGGCTTGTGGGGCACTGATCCGGGTCATCAGTCCTGAGGTTGATGGACAACTTGCACAACTCGCTAAAGCTGGTTTGCTGGAGTGGCAGCAAAGAGAATACCTCAGTGGTGATCTACAGGATGCCAAGCTTGTCTTTGCAGCTACAGACAACCGGAAAATCCAGAATCAGATTGTTGCTGAGGCCAATGGATCCGGAATTTTAGTGAATGTGATTGACATGCCTGAGGCCTGCACGTTTCAGGTTCCAGCTTCTTTTCGTCAGGGAGAGTTGCTGATAACCGTGGCAACAGGTGGTGGAAGCCCGGCCCTTGCTGCCCGTATCCGAAAGGATCTAGAAGCTTCTTACGGGCCTGAATATGGCTCATTTCTAAGTTTGATGGCAGCGCTACGAAAAGAGGTTGTGGCAAAAAGTGATGCTCAGCTTGAGCATAAGAAAGTATTTGGCAGGATTTTGGATAGTGACATCCTTAATTGTATCAGGGAACAGAAGTGGGCAGACCTTGAAGCTTTGTTGCGGGACATTCTGCCACCAGGTATTGATGTCTCATGCTTGATGAAAGAGATGCACCAATTTCGGGGGAAAAATAATTATGTTGAGTGAAATCAACTATCTTTTATTTAATAGTGTGCTGGCTGTCAGTTTTGTGGCCTCTGCTGTTTATCTCGTATTCTTCTTCAGTCAGAAGGAAAAACTTCGCACTGTTGCCAGGATGATTCTGCTTGTCTCTGGAATCCTGCAGACTCTTTATATCCTCTCGCGTTATCTTATTGCAGGCTACACTCCGATCACCTCTCAACATGAGGCGGTAACATTTTTTGCCTGGTCTGTGACCTGGGCTTACCTCTCTTTTCACTGGCGTTATTCAGTAAGAAATTTTGGAACATTTGTTTCAGTACTGGCGTTTATCATGTTGTTGATTGCAGCCTCGGCGTCCCGCGAGTTTGAGCCACTGGCACCAGCTCTGCAATCTCTCTGGCTTCCTGTTCATGCCGGTGTTTCGGTTATGGCTTATGGTTTTCTGGCACTCGCTTTTTGCGGGGGAATCATGTATCTGCTCCAGGAACGGGAACTGAAATCCAAAAAATTCGGTTTCTTTTTTACCCGTCTTCCATCCCTTGACGCCCTGGATCAGTTGAATAGCCATTGCTTAACAGCAGGCTTCACTTTGCTTACTCTGGGGATTATCACCGGTTCCATCTGGGCTCGCCAGGCCTGGGGGACATACTGGCACTGGGATCCCAAGGAAACCTGGTCTCTTATAACCTGGTTTCTTTATGCAATCCAACTTCACCAACGTGTTACCGTGGGCTGGCGTGGAAAAAAGGCGGCACTTATGTCCATTGTTGCATTTTGTTCGGTTCTCTTTACCCTGTGGGGAGTGACATTTCTGCTTGGGGGTGTACATAGCTATGCCCAGTGAGACGATTTTGCTGCTTGGGGTTAATCATAAAAATACCCCCCTTGAGGTGCGTGAAAAGCTCGCTCTCAGCAGTGGTTATGAAGAGCCTTTACAGGCCTTGGCAGGAATAGATGGTTTGCGGGAGTACTATCTTCTCTCCACTTGTAATCGTGTGGAAATTCTGGTTTCTGCGAGAGATGGTGAAGCTGTGGAAAAAGAGCTTGCCGGATTCCTTTTTGGTGACGCCCTTTCTCCTGATCAATATGAGAAATATCTTTACTGCCACCGCAACGAAGAGGCCATTCATCACCTGTTTATGGTGGCAGCCAGTCTTGATTCCATGATAGTTGGTGAGTCGCAGATTCTGGGGCAGTTAAAAGAGGCATATCGTTGGTCATCGGATAAAAAATGTACCGGCCCCATCCTCAATAAACTGTTGCATAAGGCTTTTTCAGTGGCTAAACGGGTGCGCAGTGAGACCCTTATCGGTTCTTCTGCTGTTTCCATAAGCTATGCTGCCATTGAGCTTGCAAAAAAAATATTTGGATCACTTGATAACAAGAAGGTACTTCTCATTGGAGCCGGTGAGATGGCAGAGCTTGCAGCCGAGCATCTTGTGGGTAATGGTGCCAAAGATGTTGTGGTAGCCAACAGGACGCTTGAAAGAGCCCTTGATCTTGCAAAGCGTTTCAATGGTCGCGCTGTTGGACTTGATGAGCTTTTTGAGCAGTTGGAGCAGGTGGATATTATTGTGAGCTCAACCGGCGCTCCGGGAATTATCCTGCATAAAGAGGACGTTAAACCTCTTATGCGTAATCGTCGTAATAAACCATTGTTTTTTATTGATATTGCTGTTCCTAGAGATCTTGATCCCGCCTTGAATGATCTTGATAATGTGTATCTCTACGATATTGATGATCTCAGTAATGTGGTGGAGATGAATAAGGCTGAGCGGGATAAAGAGGCCGTGAAAGCCAGCAGGATTGTAGACGAAGAGGCCTTGAAATTTAAAGGCTGGCTGGCAGGTCTTGCCATTACTCCAACTATTACAGCTCTTCGGGATAAAGGGAACAAGATCAGTCGAATGGAGCTTGAACGAACCCTGCCGCGGCTTAAAAATCTCACGCCCAAAGAACGTAAAAGCGTAGAAAAAATGGCTGGCGCAATTGTTTCCAGGCTCCTTCATGACCCTGTTATTTTTTTGAAAAGTGAAAATTGTAAAGACCAGTCTGAGCTGAAGGTTGATATTTTTCGTTCTGTGTTTGATCTGGAGAAAAAAGAGTGACCGACAAAGAGCGCCGGGAGATACTTGCGGACGAGTGGCTCATGGTGCGACATTCCGGTGAGATTCCGGAGATTACTCTTCATTCATCGTTTTACTATTTAACAGAAGACGCTGACGGGCCGGGGCTTATCTTAAGCGAAGAAGAATCTTCTTCTCTAAAAGAGGCAGCGCTTGCGCGTTATCATGAAATTATTCTGCGTGATATTTGCGTGGAAAATTATCACAAGACTATTTATCGTGGAGTGAGGCGAACGCTCTACAATTGGCAGCGTTGTCAGGCCTTTGCCACAAGGCAGTCCATGGAGTGTGACGAATTACGGGAAACAGCAGCTCAAGCATTGTTGCTTTTTCTGCAACAGGGAAGTCATACTGCAGAAAATAATCTTCCTGAGAAGTTTATTAACTGCAGTATGAAAGAATTAGAAGAACTTACAGTAGAATTGGGGCTCAAGCGTGAACAGTTGCCCGCTAATATCGCGCAATTTTGTCTAACTGTTGAGATAGCTGGAAAAATATGAACCATTGCAGGAGTAAAAGATGCCTTACGTGAATATTCGAGTAGCTGGAAAATTGACTAAAGATCAGAAAAGTAACATCTGTAAGGGTGTGACCGATGTGATCGCCAAAGAAGCGGGAAAACCTCCGGAAGCAATTCTCATTTTCATCGATGAAGTGGAACACGAAAATATTGCCAAGGGTGGCGTTCTCCTCAATCCTCCTGAATAAAAAATAATCATGGATGAACGGAAGCGACTGGAAGAGTTGCGCCTTCTGCTTAATGAACATTCCCACCTCTACTACGTCCTTGACGATCCACAGATTTCCGACGGTGAATATGATCGCCTTTTTCAGGAACTGCTGGAGATAGAAGAGGATCATCCGGACTGGATTAGCCCGGATTCTCCCAGCCAACGGGTCGGTGGAGTAGCACTCGATAAGTTTGATCAGGTGGAGCATCGCCTGCCCATGCTCAGCCTTGAGAATGCGTTTGATGATCAAGACCTCCATGCCTTTGAAGACCGTCTTCTTCGTTTCTTGTTGACGGATAAAGCCCCGGCTTACATGACTGAACCAAAGCTTGATGGATTGGCAGTGGAGCTGGTCTATGAAAATGGTCTTTTGATCCAGGGAAGTACCAGAGGCGATGGGATTATTGGTGAGGATATAACAGCCCAGCTTCGTACTGTTCCCTCTATTCCATTGCGGCTTCGTAAAAGAGATATCCCTCGTCTTGAAGTGCGCGGCGAAGTCTTTATGGATCGTGGTGGGCTGGATAAACTTAATCGTCAGCGGGCAAAAGATGGGGAGCCTCTTTTTGCAAATCCCCGTAATGCTGCAGCAGGTTCTCTGCGTCAGCTCGACCCCAAAATTACAGCGCAGCGACCATTACGTTTTTTTGTCTACGGGATTGCAGAGGCTGCAGACACAAAATGTGCAAATCAGCAGGAGATGTTTAAATTACTGGCTGATCTGGGCTTGCCTGTCAACTCTCTTACGAGGTACTGCCCGGATATGTCGACTGTGATCGCTCGATTTGCAGAGCTGTCCAGCCTGCGGCATGACCTCGCTTACGAGATTGATGGTATGGTTGTCAAAGTCAATGACTTTTCCCTGCAGATAAGGCTTGGCGCCAAGTCCCGGGCTCCGCGCTGGGCCATCGCCTATAAATTTCCAGCCATTCAGGCCACCACCAAAATCTTAAAAGTTGATTTTCAGGTAGGACGAACAGGGGCCATAACCCCTGTGGCAATTCTTGCACCGGTTGATGTGGGTGGAGTTATGGTAAGTCGTGCTACTTTGCACAACGGAGATGAAATCCTGCGGAAAGATCTGCGAACTGGCGATACAGTGCTTATCCAGCGGGCTGGTGATGTGATTCCGGAGATCGTGAAAGCTGTGGTCGATAAACGTAACGGCTCTGAAAAGGCCATTGTGTTTCCTCAACTTTGTCCGGTTTGTTCACATCCACTGGTGAAACCGGAAGGAGAGGCCGTGACCCGCTGCCCGAATCCCCATTGTCCTGCCCAGCGACTTGCTTCTCTGGTACATTTTTGTTCTAAAGCCGGTCTTGATATTGAGGGCTTGGGAAAAAAGAGTGTGGAGCAGCTTTTCAATCTTAAACTTATTCGTGATTTGCCTGATATCTTTCAGCTTAAAAAAGAAGATCTGGCAACCCTTGAGGGCTGGGGGGACAAATCTGCTGACAATGCATTGACCGGTATTGATGCTGCAAAAACTCCTGGGTTATCTCGATTTCTTGCAGCACTGGGCATTCGTTACGTGGGTGAAGTGACTGCTGCTCTGCTTGAACGCAGCTTTCATAGTCTGGAGAAATTGTTTGAGCTTAAAATTGTGGATCTTCTTGAGATTGAGGGACTCGGTGAACAGGCTGCAAAATCCATAGTCGATTATTTTTCTGATGCTTCAGTACGGGAAATGATGGAAAAACTCCATGAAGCAGGGGTACGACCTCTGGTAATGGAAGAGGAGGAGGGCGATCTTCTTCTCAGTGGTGAAGTTTTTTTATTTACCGGTAGTCTGAAAAAAATGTCCAGAACTGAGGCTAAAAAGCTGGTCAAGGATAATGGCGGACAGATCGCCAGTGGCATAACCAAGAAATTAACCTGCCTTGTGGTGGGTGAAAAACCGGGCTCTAAGTTGCAAAAAGCTCAGGAGAAAGGTAAAAAAGTACTTACAGAGGATGAATTCTTGCTTTTGCTGAACAGGTGATGAGTAGAAGTTATTTGCAATTATACAAATGGGGGCTTTCATGAAACGTGCGATGAAGTGGGCAGGTGGTTTGCTGTTGTCTGGAGTGGTGCTTTTTGCAGGACTTATCCTGTTGCTGCCCATGGTGATCGATCCCAATGACTATAAAGATAAAATAAGTGATCTGGTCTACGATAACAGTGGTTACAGAATCGAAATTCCAGGAGATATCGAACTTCATGTGTCTCCACGGCTTGATGTCCTTTTTTCACTGGGTCAGGTTCGAGTTTTTTCAGGCCCTGATTTTCCTGAGGTTACACTGGTAAGCAGTGAAGAGGTGAGGGTTGAACTGTCTCTTTTGCCACTCCTTCGTGAAAAGCGGTTGGCCATCCAGGGGCTTCAGCTTCATGGAGGCTATTGTCATTTAATTCGCAATAAGGCGGGCAAAGGAAACTGGGAACTTCCCGGTGACTCTGTTGTTTCTTCTCCGTCCGACAGGAAAGAAATTTCCGACCCTGCTCCGCAGGTTCCGGAGGTGGTGGGAGGGAAAGAAAAAAAGGCTTTCGTGCTGGAGTTGGAACAGCTTGAGTTATCACGAATTAATGTCCATTACGAGGATCAGCAGGCAGATAAACGCTTTGAATTGAAAGATTTCAGTATACGTGCAAACCATGTACAGGACGGGCAGCCTTTCCATCTGCAATCCAACTTCACTCTGGCTTCTTCCGGAAGCAATAACAGTGTTTTTTCTGTTGTGAATGCACTGGAAACAGATGTGATTCTTACTCTTGCGGCCAGAACAGTTCAATTGGATCATCTGTCACTTGTGAGTGTAATTAATGGTTTTGGTATTCAGGAAAGCGAAGTTAAACTCTCAACCAGTGCTTTTATAGATCTATCAGGGAAAAATGCAAAGGTCGAAGCATTTAAGCTGAGCAGCAGAGATCTTGCGATAATTTTAAAGGCTGAAATTACCGATTTTACAGATCCTTTCTTCATTGGAAGTTTTGAGATTCCTGAGTTGTCTCTGCGAAAATTCTTAGAACAGAATAAATTCTCCCAGCCTGCCTGGAAAGATGAATCTGCCCTGCAACAGGTAGGGTTTTCCTTTGAGTTTAAGGGTGATAAAAACAAAATTGCTGTTTCGAATATCCAGGCCATTCTTGATGGTGCTCATGCAAACGGTGACTTTGTCCTGACAAATCCCAAACAGCCTGCCTATGATTTTCAGATGCATTTTGACCGCCTTAATTTTGATCGTTACGCTACTGCACCACCGCAAACTGAAGCTGCTGTCGTAGCACAGGATGAAAATAAATCAGGGAACACAGAAGAACCTACAGATGATACTTTCGACCAGGCAGTTCAGGAGAAAACATCTCTGCAGCCTCTTTTTCCGGTAGAATTTCTCAGGAGTCTGCAGTTTCATCTTGATCTCAGTGTTGATTCAATGAAAATGAGTGGAGCTGAATTGAGTAACGTGATACTTAAGGCAGAGGGAAAGGATGGTCTTCTTGCCTTGAAACCTTTTTCTGCAAAACTTTATGAAGGTTCCATCTCAGCAGAATCGACTCTGGATGTCAGCACTAAAATTCCAAAGCTGAAAATCAAACAGGATCTTGATCATGTACAGGTTGGCCTATTGCTCCATGACATGACAGGAAAAGAGGAAGTCACAGGGGCTGCTGTGTTGTCTCTGCAGGTAGATACCAGTGGCAATAGCAAAAAACAGTTGATTCGTCATGCAAACGGAAAAATGAATCTAGCTTTAGAAAACGGGGTGATTGAAAAGTTGCATATCTTCCAGGTAGTCCGTCAGGCCAAGGCCCTTTATGAAGGAGAAGTACTTGTACAGAATGCCGCAGAGGAACCTACAGGATTTGCTCATATCAGTGCAAGTGGAGTGATTAAAGATGGTATCTTACACAATAATGATCTGAAGGCTGCATCTGACCTGATGAACGTTACCGGGAGTGGGAAAGTTGATTTTGTTGATGAATTTGTAGATTATTCTCTTCAGATTTCACTTACCCGCGGTATGGATAGAAACAAAAAATCCGGAAAAGCTGATTATAGTAAGTTTGTTGTTCCCTACCAAATCCATGGTAAGTTTTCTGAATTGAAAGAAGAGGCTGATGTGGTTGGAATTTTGAAATCAGAAGCCAAGTCTCTTCTCATGAACGAGATTCAGAAACAGTTGAATAAGGACAATGGAGATGAATTACAGGGAGAGGAAAAGGATCCTGTTAAGCAGCTTTTAAATCAGGGTCTGAAGGGTTTGTTTGGTAATTGAGATTTATAGTGCCTTACAGATTGTTTTCTCGGAGTCGGAGTTTAAACCCTGGTTTTTTAGGGTGCTTACCTGTTTTTTCAAAGAAAATAATTTGCTAAGGCACTTATCCAGTGAACTTAACTGTTTCCGATTGAACCGGGGTTAAATCTGTAAAGCTCCTGCAAATCGACACAGTTAAAGCATAAAAGGCTTGTGCCGAATAGAAAAATGTGTGAAAATTAAATAGGTAACAATTATTAATTATAATTAGGAGATGCCATGAATCGAATCGAACAAGTAAAAAATGTCGTCACTCCCGTTGATTTTTCAGACAATTCCAAGTTGATTGCTGAGACTGCTGCATTTATGGCTGGAAGTTTTAAGGCGAATCTGGTGTTGCTGTTTGTTGTGCAAAAGTTTGAAGATTATTCCGGATTTTTTGTTCCTCAAATGAGCATTCCCGATTTTGAGCAGGATCTCTTCACTCAGGCAGAGGAAAAGATGGTATCCTTTTCTAAGGAACTGGAAGAATTTTGCAAAGAAACAGACGTAAAAGGGGTAATTAGTAAGGTTTTGGTGGGTGATGTTGCTGAACAGATTGTGACGTTTGCCGGTGAGCAGGAAAATGGGCTGATTGCCATGGGTACCCATGGTTACAAGGGGCTGGAAAAAGTTATGTTTGGCAGCGTGGCAGATAAAGTCGTGAAGTCTGCTACTTGTCCGGTGTTAACCATAAACCCCTATACCTGCTGTAATAAATAAGTACAGGCACCGCAACTACGCTTGTTCGCGCCCAACCGTATAGGTTATGCTATTACGGTGGGGCGCGAACAAGCGAATTTGCAGCACCTGTACTTATTTATGGGTGCGTTGAAAAGGGCGTGTTTGTTTTGCTTATATTGCGCCGCGCCGGCTCTGGTCACATCGCTCTGCGGCATAATTTTTAGCGCAGAGCACTTTCGGTGCGATACACCGCAGAGCGGTATAACGAGTAAGTAATGCAGAATCATACGAGTAGTGGGTGGGAAACTATTCAGTTGCATCCCCAGACTACAAACAATTCGTTTTTTTTTAATCCCGGTAGAGAGCTACAATCCCGTGGCAGGGTGTGTTTGTCTGGCTATCTGCTGCTTCGTCACGAATGAGTTGATCCAGTGAAAGATTAGCGAGAAACTGCAGGTCTAATTTTTTACGGCCAAAGCGTTCTTCCGGAAAGCAATACTCAATAAGATCATTCCAGTCACGTGCAAGAAGGCCGGCGTCAGGAAGCAGGGCTACAGGGTCAACAATGTTGAGGTGGTTCATGGCAACAATGGCTGTCAGCTTCTCGACAATATCCTGACGCACCTTGGCCGCTTTGTCCTGAAAGTTTTTGATACTTTCAAGAGCATCTTGCTCCCTCATATAGATCTGTCCTGGAAGATCAAGAAGGAGCAAAGGGACAGAGTTGCGGCCACTTTTTGTCTCGTAATCGCTGATGAGCAGTTCGGCCGCTTCTTCCTGGCCTGTCATCCAGAACCAGAAGTTTTCAGGCAGTTTACCGGACGCATACAGAGTTTTCCATGCCTGGAGTCGTCTTTTAACAGTTCCCGGGCGTGGCTGGCTGAGGTTGGCTTTGATACGCATCAGTTCAGCAAAGGGATCGTCTTCATCTGTTGATTCGTGCTCTGTCTCACCTTTCAGATCCTGAAAAAGTGCCAGCTCATCGTTGCCAATGTCTGAGAGCGTTACTGCCAGCTCAGCTTCCTCTTTGTCAAGGGTTTCAGCCAGTGTCAGGACGAGGCGAGCCTGCCAAAGAGCTGCTTTTTGGGTTTCCTCTTCCGAATCACTGTCACCGGGAACCGGACCACCAAGCAGGGAAGTCATGATAGCCTGATGGTTGTGGTCTCCATGCCCCTGTTCGTTTGAGAGATGAGCCAGGGTGAGACTGCTTAGCTGCTCGGCAAAGCTGTCTTTTCTGGTTTTGATTTCTTCTATGAGACGTATGAATCGATCCCTGTCTTTTCCCAGTAGAGATGGAGTATGGACTTGACAGATGCCCTGATCCATGAAAATATCACTATCTGATGATTCGTCTGTCTCGTTGCCTGCAGGTTCTGATGGCTGCAACAGATGCAGAGAGTCAGGAAGCAGGAGAAGACAGTTTCGCAGATGACGGGGCAGGATTGTTTCGGGAAAATAAAGACTATTTAGAGATTGCATATGGAAACGACCGAAGGAAAGAATAAGAGTAATGTATCATTTTATGTTACGGCAGCAGTGTATGTACTTTTTAATCTGCGCCTTGCATCAGATCCGCTGACCAGCATACTGGCAACCACCAAACAAATTTTGCTGACGGCACCGTATGTGATTGGTCTTACCTATGTCGCTGTGGGTATTATCCAGTATATGGCAGAGGGAGAAAAAGTTCCCTGGCCTCAGCGATTCAGATTGTTTTTTACCATAGGAATTTTTGCCGGACTTGTCTATGGAATTTATGACTATACGGGTGGAGGCGTTCCGCAATAGAAATGTTTATATTTTTCGTCCATAAATAAATTGACCGCATGTTTTACCCGGAAATTCTGCAATATCAGGCAAGTGCCCCCATTTTGAGAAAGCGTTTTTTTCGAGAAGTGCAATACTTACCTGATTGATATCAAGCAGAATTGCAAAAAGATTATGAAGCCCGAGCCTCGGAGCTTCCTGCAGGGCGTGTTGCATGAGCTGTCTGCCAATCCCCTTCCCCCTGTGATTGTTTTCCACATAGTAACTGATTTCAGCAACATTTCTTAAAGCCATCCGTCCTTTGCGATGGGCGCTTAGGCTGCACCATCCGGTAATGACGCCATTTTCCTCCATAACGTGAATCGGGTACTTGTCAGGGCTGTGGCTGTTAAACCAGTCCTGTCGTTCTTCCACGGTGAGTGAATGGGTGTCAGCTGTACAGTCTCCTTCTTCTACAGCCTGATTATAGATAGCAACAATTTGTTTCAGGTCATCAGGTTCAGCAATACGTATGTGCATGGTAGATGGAATAGGAGAGCAGGATGGAATTGTGGTGTTTTTGAAATAATCTACTGAGATTTATAGAGCGTCATGATTTTTTCAACGTAATTTTTTGTTTCTTTGAATGGTGGAACCTGATAGCCGTGTTTTCTGACATTGCCGTATCCAGCGTTGTATGAGGCCAGGGCCAGGGCAATATTACCTTTTATGCCTGGTTTGTCCAGCTGCTGCCTGATATAGCGGGTGCCGCCATCGAGATTTTGTTTGGGGATATTTGGGTTTACTCCAAGGTCTCCGGCAGTTCCAGGCATCAGCTGCATTAAACCGATAGCACCAACATAGGAACGGGCTTTTGGGTTGTACGAGGATTCAGTATTGACCATGGCATGGATAAGAACGGGATGGATATGATTCTTTTTAGAAGCATTATCGATCATACTGGTTAGCGGTAGTCGATATTTCTGTTCGGCCTTTGTTACATTTTGCAATAAAAGAGATGGGAGTCGATAGTCGGTAACATAATCAGCCGGAGGAGCATTTTTGTTAAATCCCTGCAGCTCAAAATAGCGCGACTTGATACGCTTATGCATTGCCGGAGCAAGGCTTTCCTGCCAATAGACAGTTTCCCAGCTTTTCTTGTACTTTCTGCAGCTTCTACCAAAAACTCTTGGCTTATTTTTTCCGTTTATTCTAAGCACCGTGAAATAATATCTGCACAGTTTTTCTTTTTCCGTACAAGTCAGAAAAACAGCCAGGTTTCGTTCAATGTCCGGCTCTTCAGGCACTTGCCAGGCAGCAACCTCACCATCATGAAGCTGTTCCTCAAGAAGATAGTCTGTATCGTGCTGCAGGCGACCTTCCCTGGTACACAGCTGAGTACATCCCGTGAAAAGTGTGATGATAAAAAGAAACAGGAAAGGTTGAAATACTAAGGGGTTATTTCTTTTCACAGGAAATCTTACAGGTACATTTTTTGGGTAGAGGCATCGAGTTTATCACTGTTTTTCTTGCGGGCATACAAAGTGGCTTCCCGATATTGTTCTCCGTCACTATCCGTTGCAATATCACTGATAGGTTTAATGGTGAAGCGATGACCTGTCTGCGGGTTTGTCCAGCTTCGGCTTTTATTGGTTGGTACTTCTTTCAATGCCTTCTGTACTCGTTTTTGATCAGACTTATCCATGTAGTTGCCGATAACTCCGCCAATAATACCTCCAACTACGGCTCCTGCAAGTACCGCAGCTATTTGTGTGTTACGGCTCGCATCTTTGCTAAGTAGAAACCCAGTGAGGCCACCAGCCGCACCTCCCATGGCTGCCCCTTGCTGCTGGTGGGTGCAGCCGGATAGGATGATAAAAGAAAAAAGAATAAGAGATACTGGTTTCATAGGAAAGTTGTATGAAAGGGACTCATTTCAGTACCCCAAAACGGTCTTATGGAATTCAATCAGTAAAAAATATAAGGGGCGTGCCGCCGGATAAAAAAAAAGGCTGGTGCAAAATTCATTCGCACCAGCCTGATAGGATATCTCAGTATCCCTGATTACGCCATGGGCTTAAAAATGATAAGTCACCCATGTACGTAAGGATTGATACATACCACTTTCATCGCCATACACATAATCTTCCGAATCATCAACATCAGTGAGCATATAGTTGACAGTCAGGTCAATATTGTCGGCAATGTTGTAGAGTGCCTTAATATCGAGATCAATGGTATTATATTCCAGCTTTGAATAGCTTTCCACATTGTTGGTATTGGCCATGTTATATGTGCCTTTCCAACCTGTCAAGGTATCTAAACGATCACCATTGGTATGGGGATCACTGGCAATAGAGACATCCTGCATCTCACTTTCAGCCATTGAATAGGCAAGACCAAAAGTGAAGCTCAGTTGATCCATGGCCTTCCAGGTTGCTGTACCCATCAGAGTGTGTACGTTGTCTTCGTAGTTCATGTCAGATTTGTACGGACGAACCTCGTCCGATAATATTCCGCCTCAGCCATGATAGTACGGTATGTAAAACGCTGAATCCGTCTGTCTGTTGAAATAATTATATCCAAGCGTTAATGACAGGGTTTGCGAAGGATTGAAAGTAAGATCCAGACCAGTATCAATCAGCTGATTTTCATAGTCATACTGAAGATCCTCATCATTGGTACCAAGAGTATACTTTACATACGCGTCAACAAACATGTTGCTGTCTGTTGGAACCCAGTTCATTTTGAGCTTTATTTCATTTTCAAATTCGGGTGCAGCTGACAAGTTATGAGTTCTTTCCCCATAGACATAATCACCGTAAGGAAATCTTGTTGCAGTTCGTGACGCTCCTTCAGCATATATGCCACGAATAGGATCATTGATATACCCATCCCAGTACCCCTGGTCGTTGACTCCTATATCAAGATGAGTTGGATATGCAGCATCTTCAAAGGTGTATGGGTCTGTGTCGTAGGTGAACTTATAACCGGCATTGAAATTCAGGCCACGGGCTGCTCTCCAGCGTGCCTTTGCATTGACCCTGTGAAAATCATTATCCTTTGACACCAGAAAATCCGGGTTATCTCGGGAAATTGACTCAAACTCATATCCACCCCTGAAGGTCAATTCACTGAGAGCCCTGTATACGACATCAGCCTTGAGTTTGTATACATCGCGGCTTTCGTCAGACTCGCGGGTATAGGTTTTATCGTCGGATGGAGATCCGGTTTTCCCTTTAACGGTCCAGGTTGCATCATCAGCATCAATGTTTTGATAGCGACCGCTTAAGCTGACTTTTACCTCGTCGGTCAGTCTGGATGTCCAGTTGACCATTCCGGCGTTGTAGTCCATATCCAGTTCATCGGTACTTCCGCCATCCGCAGCCCGTCCTAACTCATCGACGCTGGTAGTGGTGGTTTTGGCATTAACATAACTGGCAAAGATATTCTGGAAGGCGTCAATGTCATATTTTGCCTTGGCAGTATGGACAAATTTTTCCGTCTCCGGAACGCGGGCTATTTCCAGTTCTCCATCTCGGAAATCATAGTTCACGCCACCGTATTTGTCGTCAGAAGCGTTAAAGGGATGGCTGGCAGGATCATAGAGATGATATTCCGGATCACTGTCATTCTCAAATTTTCGATAGAGAAAACTATATTCAAGAGACAGCTGACCAAGATCTGCAGTAACAAAGGGTTTGATATCCCAGGTTTTCTCATTAACATCTTTTTTATGGGACACAAGATGGCATGAGCCACATTTGCTCATGGCCATGGCTTGTGAGTGACCTTTACGAACCTGTTCTTTGACATGAAGTCCAAATTCAAGGCCGGGTACATTAGGCAGACGAATCAAGCCCGTTGCTTCCCACTCGGACCAGCTGATACCAAATTCCTGATCCGGAGCCGATTTGGAGTTGTTGTCCCAGCTTGGTGCATATTCATAACTATGCCATAACTGCGCACCCTGTCCGGGAGCAGCCGAGGTAGCCTGGATATGTAACAGCTCATCCTGTCCCAGGCGGTGGTAGAACTTTTGATAACCACCGTGGAGATCAAACACCCTGTTATAATCAAAATGGCCTTCAAAATCCATTTCTTGATCGTCTAAATACATGCCTTCAAAGTTGAATTCAGTTTTTTCACCTTCAACGAACAGTGAGGCACCAAAGATCGGCAGAAAATCTTCATCTGCCAGGCTGCTGTATTCTGCGGCCCGTGATGTTTTGTCATCAGTGTCATTTAAGGAGAAACCAAGAGAGGCAGAGGCCTCTACATGGGTGGCTCCATCTTCTTCTGCAACTGCAGATACGCTCGGTGCAAGGAAAGCCATCCCGACAAGAACGATACCGTACTTATAATATTTCTTCATAATATC
>JAOZQU010000252.1:2266-4771 GCA_029932055.1 Desulfocapsa sp. | reverse complement strand
TACGATCAAAGATGTCCTGAGCTTCGAACAGACCGTAGAAGTCACCAACACCAGCGTGATCACGACCGATCAGCATGTTGTTAACGCCGTAGTTCTGACGGAAGGTAGCATGAAGGAGACCTTCACGAGGACCGGCATAACGCATATCAAGAGGATATCCAGCGTTGATTACGTTGTCTTTAACAAAGTAATTATCAATCAGAATCTCGATAGCTTTTACACGAGTGTCTGCAGGAATGTCACCTGGCTTGAGGTTACCGATGAGAGAGTGAATTAAAACACCGTCACATACTTCAACAGCGATTTTTGCGAGGTACTCATGGGAGCGATGCATTGGGTTACGAAGCTGAAGTGCAGCAACGTTGGCCCATCCACGCTCGTCAAACATAGTACGGGTTTGAGCTGGGGTCAGATATACTCCCGGGTACTCTGCAGGATACTCACCTTCGGAAAGCACTTTAACAGGACCAGCAATGTTCATCTCTTTCTGATTCTGAACCATGATAACGCCAGGATGATCGTCAGGAGCGATTTTCCAGAAGTTTCCACCTACAGACTCTTCACCTTCGCCCAAGAAAACCTTCTCACATTCCCATTTCTTATCATCAGCAGTCATTTCGAATGTTTCTGTAACATGCATGGTAGCAAAGGTTTCACCATCTTTTACAAGGGCAATCTCATCACCAACGTTAATGCCTTCAGATTTGTCAACGTCCAAGGTGATAGGTACAGGCCAGAAGGTTCCGTCTGTCATGGTAAAATTCTCACAAACGCCTTTCCAGTCACCTCTGGTCATAAAACCAGTGAGAGGAGAAAAACCACCTATTCCCATCATGATCAGATCACCTTTGGCGCGATCAGAGATTTCAACCTGTTTCAAACCTTTTGCTTTCTCAAGCTCAGCAGTGCGGTCCGCATCGGTAAGTAACGCACAAACTAGACCTTTTCCACCATGTGGAGCAACCAATTTTGAAGCCATAAGAATATCCTCTAAGTTAATTTTCAAAATGTACCGGCTCAATTTTTTAAACCAGCAATAAAATGAACATGCATTCAGTTAAGCGTTTATATATATAAATCTGTGGGGGGAAATGTCAAGGAAAATTCGTTTTGCTAAGGAGTTGAAAATGAACAAGTCATCGGAATTTGCGCCATGACTTAGGTCATATTTAGCTAATCTAATTGAACAAAACCGCAGGCGTAGCAGGGCTACGTTGAGGATTTTGTAATTGAGGAGTGGCTAAAGATGGCCTGAAGCATGGATGTAAAAACGATGAGTTATTCATTTACGACTCCTAAGTGAACTAGATGGTATTTTGAAAATTAAAGCGAGGCATCCACTTTGTAAGGCAACCCTTGCCACGCAAGAATTTTGCTATCAGCTGTTACCAGAGTTGCTGTTTCTTCAAGGGCTGTTGCTATTATCATGCGATCAGCAGGGTCGCCATGCATATCTACCAATTGTCCGGCACGAATAGCGATCCCCCCATGAATGGGTATTTCATGCAAACCTTTGTGTAACAATTCATTTCGCCAGATATCCAGTTCCATGCCAATTGCAATCCTTCCTTTCTTCACCAGCATGGCAATCTCCCAAAAGCTAATCGAAGCTACACCAAGCTTGCCAGCCAACAACGCATCATCAATAATGTTTTTTGCCTCCTGCCCAAGTTTTTCATTTGCTTCATCAAGCCATACCAAGACGTGTGTATCTATCAACAACATTATTCAGCATCCCATTTCACATCAATAGGTGAAATCAAATCATCATTACTTTTTATTTTACCCTTGTGCAGGCCAAAGAGTGTTTTAGGGACCTCTTTATAAGCTTTAAGTATTGAGACGGGTTTTCCATTTTTCGTTATCACTATTTCGTCTCCGGTTTCATTTACCTGATCCATTAACGCAAGGCATTTGGCCTTAAATTCAGATGCTTTCATTATTTGCATAAAATTCTCTCCAACAATTTACACACAACGTACCATGACTATAGTCACAACCATAGTCACAATTAAATTTTTTTCAAGCTTTAAAAAATCGCAACCGCAGAGCATTGGAGACAACAGACACAGAACTGAGCGCCATAGCGCCCCCTGCAATCATAGGATTGAGTGCAGGACCGCCAAACAAAGTAAGCAATCCTGCGGCAACTGGAATCCCCACTATATTATAGGCAAAGGCCCAGAAGAGATTCTGGCGTATGTTATGCATCACTGCACGAGACAACGCAAGAGCTGTAATTACACCGTCAAGGTTACCTTTCATGATGACAATATCACCAGATTCGATGGCGATATCAATGCCGGTTCCCATGGCAATGCCAACATCTGCACGAGCAAGTGCCGGTGCATCATTAATCCCATCACCAACCATTGCCACTTTGAGCATATCATCTTGCAGGCCGGCAACCACATCCGCTTTTTTATCCGGCAACACTTCGGCAATCACTTCATCAATACCAGCCTGCTTTGCAATTGCCCTGGCTGTAATTTCCTGATCTCCGGT
>JAOZQU010000252.1:0-2256 GCA_029932055.1 Desulfocapsa sp. | reverse complement strand
TCTTCGTCTTTTAAAGTATCGGCCACAGCTACAATGGCACAGAATTTTCCATCCACAGCTAAAAACAAAACAGTCTTTCCCTGCTCAGAAAACTCAGTGACCTGAGACTCCATCACGGCAACCCTGATCCCATGCTCCTCGAGCAACACTGTATTCCCGAAAAGAATTCTTTTACCCTGCACTTGGCTCTCAATCCCCTTCCCCTGGATAGCCTTAAATATATCCGGCTGTACAGGTTGAATACCTGCTGCAACTGCAGAGGCAACCAGAGCTTCCGCCAAGGGATGCTCAGAATTCTGTTCACAGGATGCTATTAAAAACAACAATTCATCCTTATCCACATCAGATTGAACAGAAACAAAATCTGTCAGCTTCGGCTTTCCATGGGTCAGTGTTCCAGTTTTATCAAAAATAATGACATCTGTCTTTTCGGCAAGCTCCAACGCTTCACCACTTTTAATAAGCACACCCAACTGCGCACCACGCCCGGTTCCAACCATAATTGACGTTGGAGTTGCAAGCCCCATGGCACAGGGACAGGCAATAACCAATACAGCGATAAAAAAACGAAGGGATGTTGAGAAATCGGCTGCACCTGAAAAATACCATGCCAGCCCGGTGAGTACGGCAACACACATAACAATTGGTACAAAATAAAGGCTGATTCGATCTGCCATGCCGGCAATGGGAGCCTTTGAACCTTGAGCGTCCTGTACCATTTTCACAATACGAGAAAGCATGGTATCCTGCCCCACCTGCTCTGCTTTGATATGCAGCACTCCATTTTTGTTTAATGTTCCACCAATAACAGTATCGGTTTCCCCTTTGGACACAGGTAAACTTTCGCCGGTGAGCATGGATTCATCCACTACACTCTTCCCTTTCAACACACAGCCATCAACGGGAACACGATCACCAGGACGAACCAGAAGAATATCATCAACCTGAATTTCCTCTGCCTGTATATCTTTTTGTTTCCCATCTATCAATAAGGTGGCCGTCTCAGGAGTGAGCTGCATAAGTTTGGCAATGGCATCAGACGTGTGTGATTTAGAGCGGGTTTCCATATATTTACCTAATGATACAAGGGCAATCAGGACACCGGCAGACTCAAAATAGAGATCCATGACTCTCATCTGCACATCAATGCCGAGAAATATTTCAAACATGTTCCAGGTGGAATAAATAAATGCAGCACCGGTTCCAACAGCAATCAGAGAATCCATATTGGGAACTCGATGGAGCAATGCAGGGATGCCGTTTATATAAAAATTACGCCCAAGAAACATAATGGCGGCAACAAGGAAAAACTGAATAAGAGCAAAAGTCCCAGGTTGGAGATGTGGACTTATAATCTCAGGGAGAGGCAAGCCCATCATCTCACCCATGGAAATAGTAAACAGGGGAATGGCAAGAAGCATTGAGTAGATCAGCTTCTTCTTCATGGCCGCCAAACGTGCCGCAGTCTCAGCCCTGTTTTTCACAAAAAGCTCCTGCTGAACACTTATGGACTCAAGATCAAAACCCATGCCATTCACACGTTCTGCGATTTCTTCAAAACTATTCGTATTTTCATCCCATTGCAGTTCCATGGTTTCGGCAGCCAGATTAACAGACGCCTTTTGCACGCCATCCATCCCGCCGACAACCTTTTCAATACGACTGGAACATGCTGCACAGTGCATGCCTTTCACGGCCAATTGTAATTTCTTCATGGAAACCTATGCCTCAATACTAATATTTACCCTTGAAATCCTTTCAAGAATGAATAGACATCTTACTAATAACAATAATTCCTAAAAGGAGGAATACAATGGCGACCATATCAATTAAAGGAATGAGTTGTTCACACTGTGTGGCATCTACAAAAAAGGCTTTGGAAGAAATTTCCGGGATATCAAATGTAGTTGTGGAACTTGATAAAGGAGAGGCGAGTTATGAAGGAGATGTGGATCAGGGAGAAATTAAAAAGGCTATCACTAAAATCGGATTTGAAGTGATAAACAGCTGAGAAAACCACACTAACTATCGTTTTCTACACCATCATATTTCCTCATACTCCAATGATCACCTTATTAAGTTTTTTTACACTTTTGTTAGTAAGTAACAATCTTATTTACTTCACCTTTTTCCATTTTGGTGTCAATCCATTCAATATCTGCTCTTGTTACATTGATTTTTTTGTGGATACCTGCAATTTTTGAATTTTTTTGTGTAGCTTTGACATAACCAAGCATTGAAGCATATCCTCTGATA
>JAOZQU010000251.1 GCA_029932055.1 Desulfocapsa sp. | reverse complement strand
ATCACAGAAAGGGATCCGAATAAAGGATACATAACCAATGCTGAATATGAAAAAAAACTGCAAAATGGACTTACGGCAGCGGGGGTGAGCTATACAATTTCTCGAATTAAAGACTATTATCTCTTTAGTGATTTGCACTCCGACGATTTAACTTCCATGGAAGTTATTCCTGTCACCGAAATGCGTTCACTTGGTTCGAGTAAGTTGAAGAATACAGTAAATGGCGAGTTACTGCTGGACAGGAGTCAGGATGTCTCTCTTTTATTTGCTGACGATGCTGAAAATTTCATAAGCTTTGATACTGGAAAGCTACGAATGTTTTCAGGGATCTGGTTGTTTAGTTCTCAAATTTCATGGAACCCGCAATGGCAGGCAGGATTACATTTTGAAGTATCTGTATCCCGTGATAATGTGCATTATGAAAAAGTCTATACGTCCACTCCTCGTTCTGCAAATATTCTTCACGCTGGTTCACATGTCTATATCAGTGGCCCAAGAGGGAAGAGTGAAGCACTCTTTGCACCGGTTATGGGGCGATATATTCGGGTTTTTTTTCCAAAACATGTCAATCCGCCTGTAACAGAACTCTTTGTTTTTCAGAAAAAGAAGAGAGATCCGCAAACCGGGGTTGATGATATCGTGCGCATGCAAAATATCATTAAAGAACAGGATTTGGATTTCGTATTGGCTGATCGCTGGGTGAGTGCAAATTTGAGAGATGTATTTAAAGGAACAAATAAGGCTGAAATTGCTCTTTCACGATATAGCTTACGATATAAAAAGGATTTGTTGAAATATTATGTCAAAGCAGAGCAAGGGCAGGCTCTGGTCTGCGATATTGCTGTTGCTGATGCATGTGATCGTATAACGAAAGATCAATTCGGGGATTCTGTGATTTCTGAGCGTATTGATTTAACAGATTATACGGTTTTCATTTTAGCTGATCCAGGAAAAAAGAAGTCCTTGACCGGCCATTCCGCCCTTATCTGGAATGGTCATGTCCCTCTGCAAACACATAATATGGATTTGCTCGCTCCTGTGTTAAATGCTCAGGGAGCACCTGTCTGGATGGTCGATTTTACCAGTACAAAGGGGTTTTACCGTGACTCATGGAGTAATGGAGATGGGCAACTGTTTCATCTCAACTATACTATTCAGCTTGGAAAAGATAAAGAATTAGTAATGTATACTCATGGCTGGCGTCCCGGAACGCTAGCGGATCTGAATATAAAGCTACTTGCAAATAAAAAGATCTCTCTGCAATTTTTACGGAAAAAAGGTGCTGTGTATTATTTTTCTTTGCCGGAATCGCTTAGCCATCTGGACAGTCTGCAAATACAATCAACCATCTTTATCCCGCCGGGAGCTGATTCAAGAGAATTGGGCATGGATGTTAAGCGTATAGAAATCCAATAATAAGCATCAACCCCGGTAAGCGTGAGATGGGTTTTTTATTCTGGAAAACGTGATATCCATTGCGGTTGTATAGACGACATTCTCCAAAGTTCAAAATCATCTGAAATCTTTTGAAAATCCGGTACCAGTTTAAACTTCATTATTTGACATTTCCCATTTATACCAGTTACGGTAAAGCGTATCTGATACGGTGCAAAGGCTTTTGTAAACGAATACTCAACTCTTTGAATACCTTTATGGATTTGGAAGGATTCCTGTTGTCCACGATGGAGATTGCCTCCCTTTGCATCTTCAAAATCAATTGCTATTTCAGAGTGTTCAACTAAGCCGTCCACCTCGCTGATAAGTTTGTAATGACCAGCTGGAATAGAAACTTCCCACATGGGTATTGCCTTCCCGGCACTTACTCTCCATGAAAGAGTATGATCCAGATATCGAATACGACTCAGCGCATCAAAATAGTTTGTGCTGAGTTCAGGTGGAATTTTTTCCGGAACCTTGGCTGTCGCATTTTGTCCACCTCCGAAAAGTGTGAAGAATTCTTTTTCTTTCTGGTTTGTGAAGAGAGTGATCCAGAGATCGTTGTGAGGAACGGATACTTGTAGAGGAATGATATGAACTTTCTGACCGTTCTTTCTGTTTGTACTGATTTTCCAGGTGTTCGGTTCAATGGAAAAGATTTTTTGCTGATGGGCATCAAGTTCGCTATGGATTTGTTGCCCTCCTAGAGTGATGGTGGCCTCTGTTGCATATGATCCGCTGCGAAGACCAATACCTTCTATTTTCTGTTCCGCAGGAAGTACAAGATATTTTTTCACTGTTTCGCCATGGTCTTCAGCATGAATGACAAACATTCTTTCATTGCGTGGAAAGCTTGGGCCATTCAAGAAAATCCAGTCTTTCCCAACAGGATTGGGAACCTGAGGGAGAGGGGCCACTGTGATTGTATTCCAAAAAAAAGCATCCGGTCCTTTCGCATGAAGATTATGATTTCTGAAAATCGTGCTTCCTGGTGCTTCCAGAAAAAGAGAGCGTATAGGATCGCTACGATGGGTATAAAAAGATTCTCTGTCAAAAATTGAGGCAGGTAAGGCCTGTGAATGATATGAATTGTCTTCAAGCCTCCAGAAGAAGTTGTCGTTTATGGTGGTAAGCCCTGATTCAACAATAACTGCAGCAATCATGAGTAAACCCGCACTTTTCCAAAAGAGATTTTTTGATGAGTACATTTGACTAAACAAAACAGCAGTAACGAGAATGAGTGGGATCAGTAAATAGGAAAAATGGAAGGGCTGAACGACATATTTTCCACTGAGGGAGATAAAGAGGGCAAGCGGAGGGAAAATGGCAATGGAAAGGGTATACATACTATTTGTGCATGGAGTTCGTTCCGCTGACGGTGAGTTCATGCAGGTATGATTCCGTTTCCAAGCAAGAATAAGCCCTCCAATTGAGGCAATACAGATGGTTTTACCAATGGCGGATATTGTGTGAAGTGAGTTGTTTTGAATCCCCATAAGTGTTTTTTCATACCATGGTTTATTGAGGATATCTGCAGGTATATTATAGTTTTTAATGAATTCAAAGTTGGCCAGAATGTTTGCAATAGTTGGTTTGGTCTCTATTAATATACCAGGAGTGAAGAGAAAAAGACCCGCTAATGCGCCTGTTCCAAGGAGTAGGGTTCGAAATACAAAGGAAGCAAGCTGTTTTTCTCTCATATATTGCAGACAAAGAAGTGTCACAGGAACTATTCCCACCAGCAGGCCATTATATTTTGCTGAAAAAGCAGCTCCCACAGCAAACCCGGATAAGAGAAGCCAAAGGTTTTTATGACTGTTATTCAAGTAAAGAAAGAGGAAGAGAAAGCAGAGGGAACAGAAAAGATCAATTCCAATATCCCCCGTGGCAAAGTGGGAAACTGTGATGGAAAGTGGCGATATGGCAAAGAGTATGGCGGCAAGGAGACTGCTTACTTTGCAATGTGTGATCCTGTAAACAAGATCACAACAAATTGCCATGACAGTCAGACTGTACAGTACGCGAAGTATACGTGCATAATAGTAAAGAGACTGTTGCTCCGGAATATGCGCGTTGAATAAAAAGAGGAAAGGGCGCAGCAAATATTCATCTAGATGATTGAGGCCATAAGGATAGCCGTCATAAAAAAGGCTTCCATAATAGCGAACATAATCACCATTTAAAAAGTTGAATAAGGCGAGGATTTGCTTGGGCTCATCCGGGTGAAAAATACTTACCTGTCCTTCTAAACCACGAAAAAGACCTGAGGTACGGAAATAAAGAGCTAGAATGAAAAAAAGAGTGAAGAATAGAGCAAAAGAGATATTTTCTTTAGTGGTAAGCGGTGCTCGATTACACGTGTTGGATGATGAAGAAAGGGGCAACTGCGTTCTCTTTTTACTAAAATAGTTTGAAGTTAGCCTGGAAAGAATCTTTTCGGTTGGTGAAGAGATTAAATTTGAGAATACTCCAGATGGCAGAAACACCATCTTTCCAGTTTATTTTTTTTCCTTCATCATAGGTTCTTCCAAAATAGGATATCGGAACCTCGTAAATGCGTATTCCCTTGAGCTTTGAGATTTTAGCTGTCATTTCCGGTTCAATGCCAAATCGGTCAGAAGTGAGAATCATATTGCGAATAATGTCTCCACGAAAGGCTTTATAGCATGTCTCCATGTCAGTCAGGTTGAGATTGGTAAACATATTAGAAAGAAATGTGAGGAATTTATTTCCCATAAAATGCCAGAAGTAAAGCACTCTCTGAACTTCTCCTCTAAAACGTGATCCATAAACCACATCTGCCTTTCCAGCAGCTAAGGGGCCTAAAAGGGTAGCATAATCATTGGGATCATATTCCATGTCGGCATCCTGAATAAGAACAACATCTCCAGTAGTTGTTGCAATTCCTGTCCGGATGGCAGCACCTTTTCCGGAATTTACCTCATGGCAAAGCAAAGTGCAATTTTCTTTTTGTTGTACTCGTTTTTGCAACAGACTTCTTGAGTTATCACTGGAGCAATCATCAACAATAATGATTTCAAATGAGCTGATAGAAGATAATACTTTGAGCTCTTGCTCAACGAGATCCAGAATCGAATTGATGGTTTGTTCTTCATTATAAACCGGTACGACTATACTTAATTTCACGAGACACCTTGATAATTGGAGTGAGAGTGTTACGAATAATTCCAGCTTTCACCTGTAATTGACGTATAGAAAGATACTATATCTAGCATCGCTGATAAACGGTAAGCTGGTATAAACACCTTATCAGAATATTTTCTTTGAAAAAAAACAAAAAAATATTTTGTAAGGCACTAATAAAAATGGTAACCGTTCACCAGCCATACACAGTTACTGCAAATCATGCTCT
>JAOZQU010000054.1 GCA_029932055.1 Desulfocapsa sp. | reverse complement strand
GTTGACTGGAACCTAAGGGGGATTTTCTAGAACTATCGTAAAATTAACTTTTTTTTGATTAGGATTCAAGGGGGGAAGAACAAATGAGAGGCAGGATATCAGTCACACTTTTTTCAGGTTATATAAACTGAAATAATTTCGAATTGTCTGGAAAAAGATAGTGAATTAATGATAGCCTGAAATAGAGAATGAAAACAGTCACTCTAATGTGAATTTTTTTTTAACTGAAACCAATGCTGAACCACAAAAAAATTCTTATTGTCGAAGATGATACTTCTCAGCGTCTCTTTTTTAAGATGGCACTGGAGATCTATCATTATGAAATATTTGAGGCGGAAAACGGTAAGGAAGCCTACCGGATTCTTAGCCGGAATCCAGATATTCGTTTAGTTATTACAGATTTGAATATGCCGGTAATGGACGGCTTTGAACTGATCCGAAAAGTTCGGGCTGAAGAAAGAAGATATACGTACATTCTGGTTGCATCTGCGGCAGGTGAGAAAGAAAGCATCATCAAGGCTCTGGATCTTGGCGCTAATGATTTTATCAGCAAACCAATAGTTCCTAAAGAGTTGCAATTACGACTTGAAGGTGCCTCCCGGCTTCTTCGTTTGGAAAGCCAGGATGAATTTATTATTTCCATGGCAAAGATGGCTGAGTATCGAAGTAAGGAAACAGGCTATCATCTTGAGCGAGTGAAAGTGTATACCCAAATCCTGGCCAATGATCTTGCTGAGACAAATCCTGAACTTGGTATTTCCGGTCAATTTGCCCGGGAAATTTCTCAGGTCAGTCCATTGCATGATATAGGCAAAGTTGCCATACCGGATAAAATTCTTCATAAGCGTGCAAAATTATCAATTGATGAGTTTGAGATCATGAAAAGTCACACATCACTGGGAGGCGATCTTTTAATAGAGCTTTTTGAGAAAACCGGTGCAGACTACCTGAAAGTTGCCTATGACATAGCTATGCACCACCATGAAAGATGGGATGGAACCGGCTATCCCAACGGTCTGCAAGGAGAAGAGATACCAGTGGCTGCCCGCATAATGGCCCTTGCTGATGTCTATGATGCCATGATTTGCAAGCGTTGTTATAAGGAAAGTTTTGAGCATGATTTCGTGAAATCTGAAATTGTGAAAGGGAAGGGGAGTCATTTCGATCCAGTTGTTGTGGACAGTTTCTTGCGCCAGGAAAAGTTCTGGCTCACAGTGGCAGAAAAATATAATGATTCTGAAAAGAGCGAGGATTGAAATTTGTCTTTCATGAGGATGAAAAGAAAACATCAGGTGTTGTCTGATGTTTTAAGAGAGCATTCAGGTGAACTCCAACGTTTAAAACATCCTTTATATAAAAAGCTGCATCTTTTCGTCACCCTGATGGTTTTCCTCTCTGTCAGTCTGGTTATCCTGGCTGCAATGTTTATGTATACAAAAAGTTTATCATCAAATGGGTTTTTTGCCGGCTTAATGCCAAAGAATACGAATCAGCTTATTTATTATAGTCTTATTTTGGGCGCAGTAGTGAGCTGTTCCGTCAGCATTGGGATATTTTTTCTTTCGCAAAAGATGACTGTTTCAATCGTCCAGTTGTTGCAGACTGCAGGGCAAATAAGTCGTGGAGAATATGGAAAGCAAGCTGCTGTTGCATCAGAAGATGAAGTCGGCCTGTTGACAAAAACCATAAATAAAATGTCCACGCAGCTGCGTGATATGCAACTCGGAAACAAGCAATTAAAAAATCAATTTCGTAATGATCTGGATGCAATGGTAGGTGTTCGTACCCAAGGTATCCAACAGATGCATGACAGGCTGGAAAATATTCTGCAGACGTCTTCTCAGGGGTTCTGGCGTGTTGATAATGACATGATAACGCAAGAAATGAATCCAAGAATGGCTGAAATCCTGAGTGGCAGGGAAGAAGATATTGTCGGCAGGTCGATTATGGATTTTGTAGGTGTACCAAACAGGACCATTCTCCATAAACAGATTCATTTGGGCAAGAGCTTGTTATCCACCGAGTATGAGATAGAATTAAAGCAAGTTGATGGGGAATTCATTCCTTGTCTTTTCAATGCCACACCTTTGCTGGACGAGAAAGGGGATAAACGCGGTTCGTTCGTCATGGTAACAGACATATCAGCACTTAAAGAGACTGAAAAGAAATTGCAGGAAGCCAAAGACATGGCCGAACACGCAAGTTATGTGAAAAGTTCTTTTCTTGCCAATATGAGCCATGAAATTCGTACTCCCTTAAATGGTATCATTGGCTCTCTGGAGTTATTGCATAATGAAAAACTGGATGCTTCCAAACAAAAACAGTTCATGGAAACAGCTCAGGAGTCTGCAGATTTCCTTCTGATGCTGCTCAACGATATTCTCGATTTGTCAAAAATTGAAGCTGATAAAATTGAGTTGGAGGAAGTCGCCTTCCTGCCAAGGGCATTGCTGAATCAACTGCAAAGTATGTTCATTACTCAAACTAAAAATAAAGGTATAGACCTGGATTTGACTGCCCACGAGACTGTTCCTGAAGTTTTGATAGGTGATGAAATTCGGCTCATCCAGATTTGTACCAACTTATTGAGCAATGCCATCAAATTTACGCAGGAGGGGGCAGTGTCAATGTCTCTGGTTTGCGAAGCTGGCAACGATGGTCATGTACTTTTAAAGTGTTCTGTGAGTGATACCGGCATAGGTCTTCCTGCAGAAAAGCAGGGAATTGTTTTCGATTCTTTTTCACAGGCAGATGCGTCAACAACCAGAGAGTTTGGTGGCACTGGTCTTGGTTTGGCACTTTGTAAAAAATTGTGCTCTTTGATGGGAGGAGAAATTTGGGTAGAGAGTGTTGAGGACGAGGGAAGTACATTTTATTTTAATGTGCCCCTTGAGGTAGGCGAAATAAGCCAATTGGCAGCAAATAAAAGAAACAACACTGATGACCAGATAACAGAAGTAGAGATTCGACCACTTGATATCCTGGTGGTTGACGATAACAATGTAAATCGTGATGTGGCCGAAATGTTTCTTGTCCAGAGTGGGCATCGGGTAAAAACAGCCGGCAATGGTTTGCAGGCATTACAAATTCTTTCCCTGGAGCATTTTGATTGCATTTTTATGGATATTCAAATGCCCAAAATGGATGGAGTCACTGCCACGGAATTTATCCGTGGATGTGAACAGAAAAGTATACCCCGGGAAAGTCAATATGAGAAATTAGTGCTCAAGCAACTTCATGACAAAATACACGATACTCACACGCCGATTATTGCCTTAACCGCCAATGTTTTTCAATCAGACAGGCAAAAATATTTTGAAGCTGGAATGGATGACTATCTTGGGAAACCAATCAGAGGCAAGGATATATACCAGGCTTTACTTCGAGTAACAGGCTATATTGAGAATAAAGAGGATGACGATCATGAAGCCATTTCTCCGGATCAGGAAGAATCAGTGGCAATTGAAAAAATTAGTCTTTCTGAGATTAAAAAACATTTACAGGATATGTATGCATTTAATTCTACTCAGATAGATACTCTGATTGCTACCTCGGCTACCAGTGTCCAGGAAGGACTTGAAATGCTTGATCAGGCTTGTATAGATGAAAATAAAGGAGAAATTGCACAAGCTGCTCATAAGTTAAAAGGAACCATCTTAAATCTCGGCCTGGATTCAGTAGCAGAAAATGCAAAGAAAATAGAAATTTCTGCAAGAGGCTATGAAGATCAACCTTACAAGCAGTGGAGCAGTGAATTGCGTCGGGCTTTGGGGCCACTGCAGGAAGTGTGATGAAAACACTGCAATCTCATTTCAGGAGCTTACACATTCCATTATGAGTTCTGCCTTTACTCCTGTTTATATCTGCTGACAAATTTTTCTATTTCAGCGAGTTGCAGATCTTCGGCAAAGAGTTGAAGCATTTGTGCAAAGGCCTTATATTTTCCATTCTCCATAATTGCAATTTCATCGGCCTGCTTAACAATACTGTCAATATCCCCACTTCGAGAAAAGTTGCAAATCTGTTCCAGGATTTCCTGTGAAGGAGATACCATTATCAACTCTTCATCCATGGACATTTTTGTACCGTCATTTTCATATAGCAGGTCAATTTTCAGTTCTCTGGCCAGGATTTCCAATAGTTCGGTGGTGGAGTAGGGTTTGTTGATATAGGCACTGAAGCCATGTTTTCGGCAGCGTTTGGTGACAGTTTTTTCAGAAGCAACTGTGGCTGATATTGCAATTATCGGTATATGAGAAAACTGCTGATGCTCTTTGATCAGTTTCGTGGCTGTATAGCCGTCAACCTTTGGCATGCGGAGATCCATCAGGATGGCATCGGGTGAGAAACGCTCACAGGCCGCCAACACTTCACAGCCGTCTGTGGCTTCCGAAGTTATAAAACCAAGGGGCTTCAGGATATCATGAAGCACAGCCCTGTTGGATAACTCGTCATCTACAATCAGAATTTTTTTCTGTACCTGTACCTCCGATGTATTTTGTTCTGAAATTTTTCCGTCCTTTCCGAAACAAATATAGCCACATATCTTAGGCTCTTTTTTTTCGATTTTATCAACAGCGAGCACAGGTACGTCTATGCTGAAGAAAAAACGACTTCCCACACCTTCTCCTTCCTGTGGGTGCTCATTAATGGGGCTGGTCACTTGCAGTTCTCCGCCCATGAGTCTGATGATTTTCTGGCTGATGGTAAGGCCCAGACCCGAGCCTTCGGAATATTTAAGACGATCTCCGCTTTGCTGAAAGGGAGAAAATATTTTTTTCTGCATCTCGGTGGCAATTCCCGGACCGCTGTCCTCTATGATAATTGTAAGTCTTATGGAAAATGCATCGATGTCTTCGGATTGAACTGTAAGGGTGCAGTGACCGGTGTCGGTGAATTTTATAGAATTGGAGAGCAGGTTCAGGATCACCTGCCGCAGACGGAGTTCATCGGCTTCAATACTGATAGGTAGCGAGTTTGTCAGGTTGCAGAGGAATACAAGCCCTTTTTTCTGACTTCTGACTCTGATGATATCTTCAATGCCTTTCAGGAAAGCAGACAGCCGGAACTCAGATGTTACCAGTTCCATTTTGTCGGCCTCAATCTTAGAGAGATCGAGAATGTCGTTGATCAGCATCAGCAGGTGCTGTCCGGAGCGATGCATGGTCCTTATACCGCTTTGCTGCTGGGGTGTTAAGGTACTGTCCCCGGCAAAGATCTGGGTGTAACCAAGGATGGAATTGAGTGGGGTGCGCAGTTCGTGGCTCATATTGGAGAGAAAAACTGATTTTGCATGATTGGCGGATTCGGCTACTTCTTTTGCCTCAATCAAAGCCCGACTCTGTTCGTTCATTTCCCTGTTTTTGAGTTCGAGAGCGTTTCTTTTGCTGGTTTGCAGGTAGTAGGTAAATAATAACAGGAACAGCAGAAGCAGACTCAATGAATATAAGGTCCAGAAATGTTCTTTTTCGTTACTAAAGAAATTGGAAAAGCTTTTGATTGTTAAAAAAGCATTCATTTCCCGGGTTACAGGATTGAAAACAGGAAGAACAGTGAAGACCATGTCTATGGAGGGATCATAGGTTGATTTTGTCTGGCCGCTGTCTACCATGGCAAATATAAAGTCACGCGTTTTTTGTCGTAGTTTGAGCTGTTGAATATCCTGTCGGTTGAATTTTTTGATGTCGTTTAATGACTCTGTATCATGAAAGAAATTTTTGGAAGGAGACATTTTGTAATAGCTGCGATGCTTCTGGGGAAGTTTTTCTTTTTTTGCAATATTTTGTTTGATAAAAAAATTGGAGAGTACGTAATACTGTTTCATGATGGCAGAGCTTATGACAGACGGGCCAAAAGATATCTCCATACTGCCGAGATGTGTCTGGTTTGGATCGGTTATGGGAAAAACATATCTGTATCCGTTTGCCATCCTTCCTTTTTCAAAACCGAAAATGGCAGAATGTTTAGCATTAACATGTACAACTGTTTCCCGAATGGTGGTTAGAGTGTCGCCATATTTTTCGGGGGCGTGGAGGCGAAGAAAGGATTTATTGTCTGGTAAATGAAAATGAAGCTGGCTTAGCTTCACATCTTTTTTCAGTTCGGTATAACGCGGCAGGATGGCTGTGAGCAACTCCTGCCGTAGTGCATCTTTTTGTGTTTGATCAGCGGTGAGGAGTTTGTGGTATATTTCCTGTATGTGATATCTTGTTCTGAGACCGGAAAAAAGTGTTTCAGCTAACTGTTTGTACTGTTCAAAAACAGTATTGTAGGCCAGTTGATATCTTTCAGTGAGAAGCTCAAGATGCTGTTCCTGATTCTGGTTTTTTCTGCTGTCAAATATAAAAAACAGGACAGTTGCCAGAATGACAAAGATGATCAGGAGTACAGGGAGTATTCCTGATCCTTTTTTTTTCTCTCCTGTCATAAATGTATTTTTGAGGTGATTCCTCAGGTTTGCCGTCCGTAAACACGCACCTGGTTGCGCCCGTTCACCTTTGCCTCGTAGAGTGCTTTGTCGGCAAAGGTAATAAGGTCATCACTGGCAGACGGTTCATTATTGTGTACAGATGCAGCACCTACACTCACCATGACTGTTGTGGAAATAATGTTTTCTGAAATTATTTCTTTTTCCATCCGTAAGCGAATTTTTTCTCCGACTTGTACTGCTCCTTTAATGTCAGTTTCAGGTAGAAGAATGAGAAATTCTTCACCGCCATAACGAAAGGCATAATCGGAGCTGCGAAGGAACTCTTTCAGTATGGATGCAAACTTACGCAGTACAGTATCTCCAAAGTCATGGCCATACGTGTCATTGACCTGTTTAAAATGATCCAGATCCAGCATCAGGCAGGACAGGTCATTTTTATGACGTTTACTGCGCTGAAATTCCTGTTGCAGGATATTGTTCAGGTGTCTGCGATTATAGAGGCCGGTCAGGTCATCTGTAATGGATAGTTTCTTAAACAGTTTTTGCTGCCTGATGACCTCATCGAGCGCTTTTTCCAACTCTTGTTCTTTACGCCGTAGCCTGATATGGGTGTTGAGGCGGGTGAGCACTTCTTTCTGTTGGAAGGGTTTGGTGATATAATCAACACCACCCGCTTCAAAACCTGCTATTTTGTCATCAATATCATCGAGTGCGGTTATAAAGATGATGGGAATGTCGGCTGTTTCTTTTTTTTCTTTGATTCTGCGGCAGGTTTCAAACCCATCCATGCCCGGCATCATCACGTCGAGCAGAATAATATCAGGTCGATAGGTTTCAAGTACTTGCAGGGTTCGTTCTCCATCTTCTGCAATACGAATCTGAAACTGATGATCTTTTAAAAAAGAAAGTAAAACTTTCAGGTTGGCTGGTTGATCGTCAACGACCAAGATTGTAGCCTCATGTGTTATCATTCATAAATCCCTAAAAATCCCGAGGAAAGATCTGCAGTTTCGGTGGCCTGAAGATCTTCAACAAGCTGAAAATGAGAATTTTTACAAGATCCTCAATATTACGGCTTGAATCAGGCGTAATAAAAATCATACAATATCCCGAACTGACCCTGTTGTTTTACTATAACTCACTATCGGGATTTCGCTGCAAAGAAAGTCGATAACCCCTCCTGTACCTGTCCTTTTCTTACAGGCTCCTATACGCTGAATTTTCCCACAAGCCCCTGTAACTGCTCCGCCAGATGGCTTAATTCATTGGCAGTGGTGTTAACATTTTTTGAGCTGTCCAGTATTTGAGTTGAAGACTGATCAACCCTGGCGATATCCTGGGCAACTTCCCTTGCCACAATAGATGCCTGGCTGACGTTTTCAGTGACTTCCTGAATCCCCTGGGCAGTCTGATTAATATTGTCGGAAATCTCTGTGGTTGTTGCTGTCTGGGTTTCAACGGATGTACTGATTCCTGTGACAATTTCGTTTATTTCATTGATAACCGCAGAAATCCCCTCAATTTCAGAGACTGTTCCTCTGGTAGATGCTTGAATGGTTTCGATCCGGTTTTTTATTTCAAGGGTGGCCTCTGCCGTCTGTTTAGCAAGATTTTTTATTTCATTGGCAACAACGGCAAATCCTTTACCAGCCTCTCCGGCTCTTGCCGCCTCAATGGTTGCATTAAGGGCGAGCAGGTTGGTCTGTGCAGAGATTTCGGTGATTGTTTCCGTTACTTTACCGATTTCATCGGCAGCATGGCCAAGCTCATCCACCTTTTTTGAAGAATTTGCTGCCTGCTCCACAGCCTTGCTCGTAATATCACGTGCTTTTTCTGTATTTGCAGAGATTTCTTTACTGATTGAGGCGACTTCTTCAGTGGCAGCGGCAACACTAGCTACATTTTGAGTTGCTTCTTCAACTGCCAGGGAAACAGTCTCCATGTTTACACTCATCTCTTCGGCGGCAGCGGAGACAGTGCTTGCTCTTCCTGAGACATTTTCTGTTTCTTCCGTCATCTCCATGGAGAGATTTGACAGTTCACGATTTGATCCGTCAACCGAGCTGGAAATATTCTGGATTTGTCCGATCATGGATGATAAATTGTCAAGCATTTGATCCACAGATTTGCCCAGCATACCGACTTCATCACTGGTCTGCAGATTGATTCTTTTGGTTAGATCGCCCTCTCCTTCAGCAAGCTCAAGGGCTACGTCTGTCGCCTGTTTCACTCCTTTCAGGATAATGGAAGTCACAAAAAAGCCTAGAAAGAGGCAGAGAGTCGCAATCACTGCAAAAATGGCGAGAGAAAATGCCATTTTCTTTTTTTGACTACTTGCAAGTTTTTCTGTGTGTTTCTGTAGACTCAATGAGAAATAATCCTCAACTTTTTTAAGAAGATTAATTTTTTTTGTGATTGCGTCAAACCAGACAATTGGATCCACACCAAAACTTTTTGTGGTGTCAAGGTTTACCTCAATGGCCACCTGACGCATTTTGTCAACTTCATCAATGACAGATCCACTGACGGTATTGTCAAAATTATTTCTTCCATCCCGGCCTGTAAAGGTTTTGAAAACAGAAAGATAGGTGTTTTGCTCGGTGATCAGCTGGATAAAAAGTCCATATGTTTCTGCTGAAAAACTCCCCTTGCTGAATACTCCACTCATGACCGCCCGTTCTTTTCCTGCACGTTCTTTACTTTGTAGAAAATTATAATAGGCACTAACCTCTGATGTTAGTTCAGCATTGTTTGACAGGTGTGTCATAAAACCGATAATGTCGAGTAGGGAGGTGTTGATCGCGGTATAATAGATGACAGCTTCCTTGGTGCTGCGCTGTTGGCTGCTGATAGCTTGGCGTTCACTCTCCAAACGACCTATGTTAGATAGGGCCTTGTCCATTTTTTTACTAAGGTCGGCGTCAAAACGATCGAAATTAAGATTGGTCAGAAAGTCAGACAGAAGTTTTCTTTTTCTATCAGTCTCTTTACGCTGTGTATCGAGTTTAGGGCCAAATTTTTTTCCTTTACTGCTAAGGAAACCAGCAGACGCACCCCGTTCTTTTTGCAGTTCATGAACCAGATTGCTGATGTTATTGGAGAGTAGAGAGAGGGTGTAGATACCATTGTAGGAGTTCAACTGTCTGTAACAGGAGAATAGATTTGTTCCGGCAACCATGAGATACGCGGCCAGTGGTATTATCACAATCAGTAGAATTTTGATTTTCAGGGACAAGTTTTTTAGAAAGGTCATTTTATCTCCATTAATATTGAAACAACTATAAGTTACAAATTAAGTATGCGTGACAAAGACTCATATTGTCAATATGAAAATGAAGTAAAGGGTAAGAAGGCATGAGGCATGTAAATACGAATGCAGGTATTGTCTGGTTAATACGTATTTTTCTTGATATTCGTATGTTATTTAATATACCATTAATATAATACTCATAAGAGTATATTTCTACAATCGTACTACAGATCGGAGACCCCATGAGACGAAGCTATCGAAAAGTTCTTCTTTCAATTGTTGCCTTTTCTTTCAGCATCCCCTGCTATCCAGTATCAAGCAGAGCATCAGTGGAAGCAGACAATGATTTTTTTGATATGGATATTGCACAACTGATGCAGATCACTATCACCTCGGTTGCCAAAAAACCACAAAACCTTTCCGATAGTGCGGCGGCTGTTTTTGTTATTACCCAGGACGATATACATCGTTCCGGTGTGACTTCAATTCCCGAGGCCCTGCGCATGGCACCGGGTTTGCAGGTAGCACGTGTTGATTCCAACAAATGGGCTATCACCTCCCGCGGTTTTGCCGGAAATTTTGCCAATAAACTGTTGGTGATGATTGATGGTCGTACGGTGTATTCTCCTGCCTTTTCCGGTGTGTATTGGGATGCTCAGGACACCCTCGTTGACGATATCGACCGAATTGAGGTGATCCGCGGGCCGGGTGCAACGGTATGGGGTGCCAATGCGGTTAATGGTGTTGTTAATATCATTACCAAGAAGGCAAGTGATACCCAGGGAGGGCTTGTCAGCCTGGGTGGCGGTACTCATGATCAACTTCTGACCGGGCTTCGTTACGGCGTTGCATTAGGGGAGGATGTCCATGGACGTGCGTATGTCACCTATCATGAACAAGACTCCTTTGAACTTTATGAAACAGGGGGAGATGCCAATGATGACTGGGATAGTCTGCGTACTGGATTTCGCCTGGACAGTGAGCAGGCAGGTCATAATTCCTGGACTTTGCAAGGTGATTTCTATTCCAACAATGAAAATCAAACACTTGACCCTTTCTGGTTGCCGAATCCTCCTTATCTGTCAGTAGAAAATGATGATTTTGAGGCGTCCGGCTGGAATATCCTGGGGCGCTGGCAGACAGAGATCTCGCAAACAAGTTCCTGGACTATTCAGGCCTATTACGATTACACAAATCGTGATGAGGCAATTATGGAACAAACGCATAGGACTTTTGATCTTGATCTGCAATATCAACGTCAACTCGGCACAAGAAATAATCTGGTGATCGGTCTTGGCTACCGCTCAGTGGATGCTGATTTTTGCAATACGTATCAAGTTTCAGTTCATCCTGCAGAACGATCGGAAGACCTTTACAGTGGATTTGTTCAGGATGAGATTATGCTGGCATCGGATCGTCTCTGGCTGACTCTGGGGGCCAAATGGGAGCATAATGATTTTACAGGGCATGAGTTTCAACCTAGTGCTCGTTTGCTCTGGAAGGCTACTGATAAACAGACCGTCTGGGCTGCTGTTTCCAGGGCTGTGCGAACACCATCTCAGTTTGAGGAGAGTGGAATCATTACCATGGCAGTGATTCCAACTATTCCGCCAGATACCATGAAAGTCACCCTGGGTGGCAGTGAAGAGTATGACTCTGAAGATTTAATTGCCTACGAGGCAGGATACCGTTGGCTGGCTCTGGCAAATGTTTCTCTGGATGTTGCCATTTTTTATAACGATTATGATAACCTGCAGACAATAGATCCTGTTTTTCCCCAATCATTCACTGAACTTGCTTTTTCGAATAAGATGTCTGGCTCAACCTATGGCCTGGAACTGGCGTCGGACTGGAAACCGGTTAACTGGCTGAAATTTCAGTTTGGATATACCTATTTAGGCTTTGATCTGGAAGTTGAGGCAAATAGTATCAGTTCAGATTTAGGTGAGATTACTGAAGCAATCAGCCCTCAGCATCAGTTTTCCATCCAATCGGCCATCAATATTAATAAGGATTTACAGTTCAATTTATGGGCTCGTTACGTGGATGCCTTAAAAGCATCTAAAGATATGCTTTCCATTAATAAAATGAATGTTGATGCATACCTGACTCTCGACGCCAATGTGTCCTGGCGTCCTGTAGAGAATCTGGAGTTGATGCTGGTGGGGCAGAATTTGCTTGATTCCAGTCATCTGGAATATGTGTCTGAATTCTCCACACCGCTTACAGAAATTGAGCGTAGTGTCTATGGTAAGCTGACGTACCATTTCTAGAAGACGAATGAGTGCTTTGTTCTCAGACGTGAAGGATCATTGATGAAATGTACTACTAAAAAATATGCTGCCTCCTTGTTGGGTGTGAGCTTATTCCTGGGGGGCATTGTTGAACCGATCCGGGCTGTGGCAAATGTTGACAACGAATATCTGGATTTGGATATTTCACAGTTGATGCAGATAACCATTACTTCAGTATCCAAAAAACCGCAGGCCCTTTCCGATGCAGCAGCTGCAATTTTTGTTATTACCCAGGACGATATTCATCGTTCTGGTGTGACATCCATCCCCGAGGCTCTTCGTATGGCTCCAGGCCTGCAGGTGGCACGAATAGGTGCAGAAAAATGGGCCATCACTTCACGGGGATTTAACGGCCAGACAGCCAATAAACTTCTCGTGCTTATGGATGGCCGCACGCTCTATTCCCCTTCTTTTTCCGGTGTATATTGGGATGTACAGGACACATTGCTTGAGGATATTGACAGGATTGAAGTTATCCGTGGCCCCGGTGGCACGATCTGGGGTGCAAATGCGGTGAATGGTATCATAAATATCATCACTAAAAAAGCCAGTGATACGCAGGGCGGCCTTGTCCGGGTATCGGCAGGAGATGAAGAACGAGTATCCGGAGCTTTACGCTATGGTGCGGCAATAGGAGAGTCAACACACGCACGTGCCTATCTCACCTATCGTGACCACGATTCCTTGGGGCTGCATGGCACTGAAACTGATGCCAATGACGACTGGGAAAGTGTACATGGCGGATTTCGTATGGATGGTGGGGCTGCCCATCATGATTCATGGACTGTGCAGGGTGATATCTATACAGAAGATGCGAACCAACTGGTTTCTCCAAGTTATGATCCGATACCACCTTATAAATCTGTTGCACCTGATAATTACGATGCAAGTGGTTGGAATATACTTGCAAGATGGCAGCATCAGTTATCGACAGAGAACTCCTGGACCATTCAAACTTACTACGATTTTACCAACCGGGATGAATTATACATTGAGCAGACCCATAAAATACTTGATGTGGATTTCCAACATCAACTGCAACTTGGCAGCCATCATGATTTGATCTGGGGGCTGGGCTACCGAAACATTCAGGATGAATTTGATAACAGCTTTCAGCTTTTAGTTTCACCTGACAGTACCACCCATGAGCTGTTCAGCGCTTTTATTCAGGATGAAATCATGCTCATGCCTGATCGCTTGTGGCTTACTTTAGGATCAAAAATCGAGCACAACGATTTTAGCGGTTGTGAAATTCAGCCCAGTGGAAGGATTCTCTTTAAACCGGCAGAGGATCAGACTATATGGGCCGGAGTATCACGAGCGGTGCGAACTCCTTCCCGTAGTGAGATAGATGCAAGATTTACGGCGGGGATGATTCCTGAGATGCCGCCATATCCGGCACCATTATTTTTGTGGGGTAGTGAGGAGTATGATTCCGAGGATGTTCTTGCCTATGAGTTGGGTTGTCGTATCGTTCCCATGAAACAACTCTCTCTTGATATAGCTTTATTTTATAACGAGTATGACAATCTCCGTACCGCAACGCCCCTTGTCATGCCGCCAGCTTCCAGGATACAATTTGAGAATAAGTCGTCCGGCTCAAGTTATGGTTTTGAACTTGCTGCCGACTGGAAACCAGGTAAATGGATAAATTTCCAACTTGCCTACACCTATCTTGAATTGAATCTTGATGCAAATGACGGTGAAACCGGGTTGGATATAATCGTTGTCTATGAAGATTCAAGTCCGCAGCATGGAGTTTCTTTACGATCCACCATTGATATTGCACACGATTGGCAGGTGAATTTGTGGTTGCGCTATGTGGATCAGTTTGCAGCCGGAGGTGTTGAAGCACTTACAACTCAAAGTATGATTGATGAGTATGTGGCTTTTGATGCCAATATCTCCTGGCGTCCAGGGGGAAATGTCGAATTGATGCTGGTTGGCCAAAATTTATTCAGTTCCGGCAGGATGGAGTTTGTTTCTGAGTATCTGGCGCCATTAACTGACATCGAACAAAGTATATACGGCAAACTGACTTATCACTTCTAAGCAGGATAAAAATAAGTACATCATAATGACACGAAAGGCCCTCATCATATTTCTTCTTTTTTTTGCAGCATGGACTTGTGTGCTTCCGGTATCTATTGCCGGTGCCCAGGAGACTGATGCTGCAGTGGAATATAAAATCAAGGCAGCCTTTCTCCTGAATTTTGCCAAGTTTATCAACTGGCCTGAAAAATCCTTTAGCGGAGATAATCAGGTTTTTAAATTTTGTGTGCTGGGTGACAACCCTTTTGGTTCTTCTCTGTCTGCCATTGAATCACGAACTGTTGACAGTAGAAAGGTTGATTTGCTATATGTGAACGATTTGGAGGAGTCCAAAAAATGTCATCTTCTCTTTATCAGTGTTTCTGAAAAAAACAAGCTTGCAGCCATTAATAAGGCTTTGAGCGAGCACGCTATTACCACTGTGAGTGACATCGAAGGCTTTGCAAGAGATGGTGGTATAATAGAGTTTGTCACCAGGGGAGATAAACTTGCTTTTATAATAAACCTGAGCCAGGCTCGGGAACAGGAGCTGAAAATACATTCAGCTCTTTTAAATCTGGCCACAGAGGTTATCCAGTAACGCGATGAAAATCTGGTTTCAACAGCTGCCTATCAGGCATAAATTCAACACGATTATTCTTCTGGCGTGTAGCCTTGCCCTGCTGCTCACCACCTCTGTTTCTTTTGTGAGCCAGTGGTATTTGGTACGCAAGCAGTTGCGCAACGAATTGCAGACTCTTTCCTCTGTGATTGCTGAAAACAGCCGTGCCGGCCTGGCTTTTGAGGATACCTCCACTCTTCAAACCATTCTTGCGTCTCTGGCCGCTAATCCATCCGTTATTCATGCGGGAATCTACTCCCGGAAAGGTGTACTTTTTGCCGATTATAAAAATATAAGCGCTGATGGTAGTCAGTTACAGAAAGTTTTAGCGGATGATCTGCGGTCACCTGTTTTTCTGGAGCACAGGCTTCATGTTGATATAAGTCAATCGATTGTTCTAGATGACGAAAAAATTGGTACTTTGCTTATCCGGGTGAGCCTTCAGAAAGTGCATCGCAATTTGTTGCTGATTGCATCTGTTATGGCTGGCATCTTAGTGATAGGTCTGCTGGCAGCTATGGTTTTATCGACAAGGCTCCTTGGGGTCATTGTTGATCCCATCATCGCTCTTTCCGGAACAATGAAAAAGATTTCCAGAAAAAAAGAGTATGATCTTCGTGTCCCTGTAAAAAGTGAGGATGAGCTTGGACTTCTGGCCACAGGTTTTAATGACATGCTGGATCAGATTCAAGAGCGGGATGAACATCTTGAAGAGGAGGTAGCTGAACGAACAAAAGATCTTGTAAAAGCAAAAGAAGGCGCAGAAGCTGCCAGTCGTGCCAAAAGTGAATTCCTTGCCAACATGAGTCATGAGATCAGGACCCCTATGAACGGTGTGCTCGGTGTGGCCGACCTGCTGCTTCAGGCTGATCTATCGGACAAACAACATAATCTTGTTCGAACCATTCGTTCTTCAGGAAAAAATCTTCTCTATATTATTAATGATATACTCGATTTTTCAAAAATTGAGGCTGGTCGACTGGAACTGGAATATATCAATTTTGACCTTCGTGAGTTGGTTGAAGGCATTTATGACCTTTTTTCCAATAAAGCCAGTGAAAAAGGTTTGACCCTAACCAGTCAGCTGCAGGAAGAAATTCCTGCAATCGTTTATGGTGATTTGGTTCGTATTCGTCAGATTCTCACTAACCTTATCGGTAATGCCATCAAGTTTACTGAGTACGGGAGTGTACAACTTTCGTCAAAGCTTGTAGAGAAAAATGAAGGAACATGTTGCTTGCATTTTGAAGTACGTGATACTGGAATTGGTCTCAGTACTGAGGAGAAGGATGGAATTTTTGATGCCTTTTCTCAGGCAGACTCCACAACAACAAGGAAATATGGTGGAACCGGCCTGGGGCTGACTATTTCACGGCAACTGGTTCAACTGATGGATGGTGAAATTGGAGTGACCAGTGAAAAAGGATTTGGGGCTTCTTTCTGGTTTGAAGTGTCTCTCCAGATTCCCCGTGATCTGGAAAGTGCTCTTTCCCAGAGCAAAAAAGAACAGCAGGAAAATATAACAGAGTTGACTCAATATGATTGTCGGGTCTTACTTGCTGAGGATAATCTTACCAATCAGATTGTTGCTGAAGGGATGCTTGAACTGTTTGGTTGCAAGGTTGATTTGGCTGTAAATGGTGTAGAGGCTGTTGAGGCACGAAGAAATAATAGCTATGATATTATTTTCATGGATTGCCAAATGCCCGAACTTGACGGTTATAGTGCAACAGGTCAAATACGTAAATTTGAGCAACAGAAAGGAGGTTCTCATGTTCCCATAGTCGCGCTTACCGCTCATGTGATGACTGGCGACAGGCAACGGTGTATCGCTGCAGGAATGGACGATTACCTCAGCAAACCCCTGCAAAAGGAGCAGCTTCAATCCATCCTTGAAAAATGGGTGTTGAATGTCGGGGCGCATGTAATCCCGGCTGATGATCAGCCTGCTATCAATAAAAGCGTGGAATTAACTGATCGTTTTGATTTTTTGGTCTTTGAAAAATATCGTCAGTTGCAAAAGCCGGATAAGCCTGACATTGTATTGGAAATAATCAATAGTTTTCTAAAAGTAGCCCCATCTATGTTACAGGCAATAAGAGATGCTGTACGCAGTCAGGATGCAGACTCCTTGTGGAAAGCAGCACATACCATGAAATCCGGAAACAGTACAGTTGGTGCTCTGTTGATGGCTGATATTTGCAGTAATCTGGAGATGAAAGGCAGGGCAGGAAGCTGTGAAGACAGTGATAAACTGCTTTCGAAACTGGAAAAAGAATTTTTGTACGTTACAAATCAGCTTCAGAATATTTTGGAATCTCTACCTGACTACAAACCGGGCTTGGCTGCACGATCAAAGAAAGTACTGGTAATGGATGACGAAGAACTCTCCCGAGCAATTGCCTGGGAGATGCTTGAGTACCTCGGCTATTCAGTGATTCTTGCGGCAAATGGTGAGCAGGCTGTTGAATACTTTCGGCTTGCAGCTGAAACGGGTGAACCTTTTCCGCTGGTAATTATGGATTTAGTGGTTCCGGATGGCATGGGTGGAGAGGAAGCAGCTGAAAAAATTTTACAGATGGATCCTGTGGCGCGCATAATTGTTTCCAGTAGCTTTACCTCTAATCCCGGTATGCTGCAGTATGAGAAATATGGTTTTTGCGGAATGCCTAAGAAACCGTACCGAGTGGAAGATATCAAACAGGTTCTGGAAGATGTCTTATCA
>JAOZQU010000053.1 GCA_029932055.1 Desulfocapsa sp. | reverse complement strand
CAGTGGCTGCAGCAATATCTTTAGACGCACAGGGTCCATCACAATTAGCCATTGCCTCAAGCACCTGTTTCTGCTCATCACTTAATGCACCTGTTTTACTTCCACAACCCATCGTACCTTCTCCTTTTTTATTATTCGTTTTTGTCTTCAATAATTTTTTTTGACATTTAGGACAGAGCCCGGTTACTTCCAGGCGACGACCGGTAATAGTATAGCCTTTAGTATCCACTACGGCTAAATTCACCTGATTCTCACCAATATCCAAATTTTCAATGCAATGACACTGGACACAGTAGATATGATCATGATCTTCAAGTTCACTATCAAAACGTTTTTGCCGCCCACTGATTTCCAATTTACGAATCATGCCGGCATCCGACAAAATTTCAAGATTCCGGTAAACCGTAGCCAGGCTAATTCTGGGCATAAATTTTCTAACGCGTTCATATAGCTCATCAGCCGTAAGGTGTTTTTTACTTTTCTTCAACTCCCGAAGAATCATCTCACGCTGGTTAGTCATTCGTAATTGCATATTGCCTCCTTGTGATAATAATTTCTAACACTAGATGATAACTCTTCGCAAGTCAAGCTTTTTTTCTTTACCTATTCTTTACTTTCAAAGAGTTATTCCTTACCGGAGACACTGCATCGCTGACTGACGTATCACCTGGAATTCCATTAGAAATTGACACAAACGGAAGGTTAAAAAATCTCAAGAACATGGGATCTTTTGCTGGAAAGCCCTGGTCTTCCAAGGCTGTAGCTGATGAAATGATACTTCCAGGAGCTTGTCTGAAAATAGACATTTCTTCTCAAATTGAGGCATTTTGAAAAAGTTTCATTTCGTATTGTTAAAAGTTTTCAGTGTTCAGTAACTGAAAACTGCGCACTGAAGACTGAAAACTCAGACCGGCAAGAGGTCCAACCCCGCTGTATTACTCTATTAACACGACGATAACCACAACAGTCCATAGTAATATTTACGAGGTCTGTCTTAATCAGACATCACAACAATAATCTGTCATACTCTTTACTTAAAAAACCCAAATGTTGTCTTTCTTCGTTGGCCATAAACGTAAAAAACTCTTTACTCTCAGGATCGTTTTCCTTTACAGCAAGACGATTATAGAGATCAAAAGCCTGAGTTTCAAGCATCATTCCAAGTTGAATGATATCATCAAGTGTTGCTGTTCGAGAATTGAAATGATCAATAATCTGCTGTTTATCAAAACCACCTTCAAGGGTATCAAGGCTCGCTGTTTCAGTAATTGCAGTACCTGGAAACTTTGCCTCAAGCATGGCTTTATGGCCCTCCTCAAACTTTGCAAGTCGTCCAAGAAGAGCTTTGACCTCGCTGTCATCACACATCTCTTTTAAGATCAGATAAAGCTGTTGCAGCCCATCCTCCATGGCATAACCCATCCTGAAGACATCACTAAAATCTCCTGAAACAAAAAATTCCATGCCAAACTCTTCATCACCAACGGCTTTTCCACCGTCATATGCAATAATACCACCACTCATATTGTAAATATGAACAAAGTCCTCCGCGAGTAATAACTGGGCAGCAGCCTTGCTGCGTACTCCGGAATGTCAGTAAACAAAAGTTGGTTTTGCCGGATCAAGTTCATCTTTTCGATCTATCAGCTCTTTGACAGGTATGAGCATAGAACCTGGAATATGCTCTTTTCCATATTCCTTTGGCTGCCGGACATCAACTAACTGATACTCATCAGGATTATGTTCAGCCATGAAACTTTTGACTGCCTCAGGACTCATGTTGGCACCCGGTGAAAACAGGCTTTTCCAATTCATCCTATCAACTCCCTGTACATGTCATCATTATAGCCAACGTACAGCACCTTTCCTACACGCAGGGTTGGTGCCCGCAAATTTCCAGTACGTCCAAGGCTCATCTTTAAGATATCTTCCTTTGACTTTGCATCCGGCGTGAAAACCACTGTTTTTTTTCCTCTTCCGACATGAAGAGTCTCAGCTTCCTTTAAAATATCCCATGCTCCGTCTTCTTTTATGACCTTCTTCCGGGCATCAACAATTTCATCTATCTTCACAGCCGCCTGCTCAAGAGCCTCCTGAGCTTTTTTACATGAGGTTCAGCCTTTACGAAAATACATCCAATTAACAATCATTTTCCTTTTTCCTCTCTTAGGGCGCATTCAATAATTACGAACTTATTTTTGAATGAGCCCTTAACTTTGTTGAAATTTTTCCATAAATTTTCTATCTATCCAATCCTTTACCCGAAAAGCAAGACCTCCTGAAATCTGAAACCATTTCTTACGCAAAACCCCCTTACTATTGCCAAGATTAAAAATAAGCAGATAATCACCTCCCGGATCAAAAGGCTGCAACAATTCGTTCTCTAGAAAAGCTTTGAGATTATGAAACAGTACCGGATTTTCCCGAACTGCATAGACCCCCACTTTATCAAGGGGCTGATCTTTGAAGTAGATACAGTCTCCACCTCCAAATATCTCGGGATACTCGGGACTCTGAAGAAAACGATTCACAAGCAGTCCGCCATCAGGTCCTGTCTGCAGCCCTGCTTCCTGAAAAAAAGAAGACGGATGCACACCGGTTGCCAGAAGAATAAAATCAGCAGCGGCCTCATGACCGGAGTCAAAAGCCAGACGATTATCGCGAATAGCAAGAAGGTGCCCTTCTTCCTGAATGGAAACCCCGTTTCTTTCCAGAAGCCTGCGGCTCTTACTCTGAATTGCCTGGGGAAACCTGCTAAGCAGGCTGCGTCCTGCAAAAAGCATAACCTTGGAAGGAAAAGGAGTACGACTCAGAAGCTGAGCCGCATTTCCTGCAATCTCAGCACCTGCCGGCCCTCCGCCCACCACGGCAACAGTAACAGATTGTTTCTGCGCAAGCTGTTCAATCTCGGTTCGGGCCTGATACAAACGTTCAATGGGCTTGACGGTATAAATTCGCTCCCGATTCCCTGCTATAACCGGAATATTCACGTGGCTGCCAGTGTTGAAAGAGACCACGTCATAGCTTACTGTTTCACCGGATTCCAACCGTAGTTCACGATTGACAGGGTCTACTCCAATGATGGAATCACGGATAAAAACACCTCCCTGCTCTTCCACATTTTTTCTAATGGCAAAGCGGATATCATCTGGTTCATATCCACTTCCGAGCATCCCCGGCCCCATTCCGGAATAGTAATGATAATCCGAGGGCCCTATCACAGTCACCCGGTGTCCCAGATCACATAAGGCATGAATATTAGCCATGGTCACCATATGAGCATGACCACCACCTGCTAAAACAAGATGTTTTCCCATAATAGCTCTCTGATTGCCTTTCCTGATTAAAAAAACATTAAATTCCTGCCGCAAAAGATGCATCCATAGAGAATAGTAACCTTCATTGTTACTTGTGGCAAAAAAATATTACCAAACCATAAAAAATGCCCTGTTTTCCAAACTGGAAAACAGGGCAAGAATATCTACACCTTATGGAAAGTTAAAAAAATTACACTTTAAACTTACCCACAAGTTCCTGAATCTTATTCGAAATCCCAGACAGAACATCGGAACTACTATTAACCTGGTTCGAACTCTGGATCATTTCCTCAGTAACAGCACTGATCTGGCTGATGTCCCCGGCAATCTCACCGGCCACCATGGAGGTTTGAGCTACATTTTCATTCACCTCGGCAATTCCCTGAGCTGCCTGCATCACATTTGATCCAATTTCACTGGTGGTGGAAGCTTGCTCTTCAATGGCAGAGCTCACGGTGTCAACAATATCATTCATCTTGTTGATAACCTCAGTAATCTCTTGAATTTCGATGACAGTTTCGTCAGTAGAACTCTGTATCCCCTCAATCTGCTGTTTAATTTCCTGGGTGGCGTCAGAAGTCTGACGGGCCAGTTCTTTAATTTCATTGGCAACAACGGCAAACCCCTTACCGGCCTCACCAGCTCTTGCTGCCTCAATCGTGGCATTCAGAGCCAGGAGATTTGTCTGCGCAGAAATTTCGGAAATCACTTCAGTCACCTTACTGATTTCGTTTGCAGCCTTACCCAGCACATTTACCTTATCTGTGGCACTCCTTGCCTGAGCCACTGCAGTGGTGGCAATATTGCTTGCTTCAGCAGTATTGCTTGAAATCTCAGCAATGGTCGAGGTCATCTCTTCAGTGGCCGTAGCCACCATATTAACGTTGGTTGACGCCTCTTCACTGGCCGCAGCAACCGAATTCATATTCACGCTCATCTCTTCCGCTGCTGCTGCAACGGCATTTGTACGTTCGGCTGCTGATTCAGCCCCGGCATTCATCCCGTCTGCCAGAGTAGAAAGCTCCGTTGATGAGTCAGCCATTTCCCTGCTACTTCCCTGAATATCAAGAAGCATATGCCTTGAATTACTTATAAAAGAGTTAAAACCAGCCCCTAATTCAGCAAATTCGTCATCACGCTGTCCTCTGTTCTCCATGGTCACCGTTAAATCACCCTGACCAGCCTGTTGAAATATACCGATTAATTCCTTCATGGGTCTATTAATCAACGAATTTATCAGAAAATAAAAAACAACCAGAGTGATTGCAAGTACAAACAGACCAAAACCAGCAATTTTGTAGACATTAGTCCTGATAGTCGCCATGACCCCACTGATATCACTAGGAATAGCCAGCACTCCGATAGTTTTGCCACTGTAGTCTTTCAGGGGACCATACACCGTCATAAAATCCTTACCGTCTTTATGCGTCTGCCTAGTCTGTACCTGTCCTTTCTCCATGATCTTTCTCAGCCAGGGAGAACTCTTTTCAGAGAGGCTCAGCGAATGTGTCTTGGCCAGATACTTAAACCCCTGTCCATCAGGAATGATCGCAGAGATGTCAACTTCCAGGACACCTTTCATTGATTTAAGCAAATTATCATTCAGCTTGATACCGAACTCTACTGATCCAGTGTGGTTGCCTTTCATATAGACTGGGACAACCCCCCTGATCCCGAGACCGGCACGACCCTTTTCTATACCTGAAACAATCTTCTTACTTCTATTTACTTCAACCACAGTTTGACGGATAGAAGAGAGATCATCATCAAACTTTTCCGGTTTATGAAGCCTGAGAAAAGAGGTGGCAGGTGCAGTATGAAACTGAAATTGAGCCAGGGCAAGACGCTCTTTTTCTTTTTTGAAAAAAGGCATGGTGAGCTCAGTAAGCTGCTGCCGGTTGCGAAGACCAAATGCCTTCTGCACATCGGGCATTTCTGCAACAACAAGGGCCAGAGAAGTGGCAAGTTTCGCCTCATCTTCAAAACCCCTCTGTACTCCATTGTACTTGCCGATAAGTCCCAGCTCTTCAGCCTGAAGAAAACTATCCCTTCGCTCAATGGCTGTGGATATAACAATGGCAGAGATTAATAAACAGAAAGAAACTCCTATTAAACTCAACAATCTGGCCTTTACAGTTTGTGGCAATATTCTTCTCAACATAATTCCTCCAAAATTTATTTGTATTCAGCTTACGTGTGGCTAAATTTATTTCAAGAGCTGTTTTTTTCAGTATATATGTTGAAAAGGTAAAATTGAAAGAAAAAATTTTTCGTTTTGCCCTTTGCCTACAAATTATCAGGCTCGACAATTCTTAATGATAATCTCTACTTATACCAGAACAATACCTTTTCACCCCACCACCTTCCATTCGCTGCACAACAACCATGGCAAAAAGAACAATGATAACACCAGGTAGAACCTTTGCCTCGGGCAAGCCCCCCCCAAACATCAGATCAAGTACGAGAACCAGAGCAGGATAGAGATAGGAATAGGCCATGACCCGGGTTGGGCCAAGAAAAAGAATGGAATATTGGGTGAGGAAAAAGCTGACGATGGTGGAAAAAATGGCAATATAGCCGAGGCCCAACCACACTTTTAAAGGAACATCAGCCCAGGAGACAGATACAAGTTGCGGCCCGGCCAGCAACAAAAGCCAAACAGATCCGGTGACCATAATCCAAAAGGCCATAACCAGCATGGGTTCACCCCTGTGGAACAGACGAACCAGAGGAGTATAAAACCCCATGAACAGGCAGCCGATGAAAAAAATCAGATCACCCTGATTCAAAGCCAGGCCTGACAACAGGCTCAAATCACCTCTAAAAATGACCCATAAAGCACCGACCAAACCTAACAACAGAGCAATCAGGCGAGCCCTGCCTAACCGTTCTTTATTGAGAACCATGGCATAGAGGCCGGACAGGGATGGAACCAGGGTAAAAATGGCACTGATATTAAGAGTTGAGGTATAGCGAAGGGAAAAGAACATAGACCAGAAGCAAATCACCAGAGTGGCGGAAATCAGCGAATAGCGGGCCAAGGAGGCAAAAGAGACAGTAAAACCGTAACGAAACCAAATCAGGGGGGCAAAAAGAAAACTGGCGAGTAAAAAACGAAGCAGGGTTAACAGTACAGGATCCAGCTCATGGCTGATGGCTGCCACAATGGGAAAGGAACCGGCAACAAGTACGGCACAGAGGAGCATTAAGAGGTGGACTTTAAAAAAACGCATGTACCACTCTTACTGCTCCTCTATTAGATCCGTACTATATCACATGAAAAAGATACGCTTATTTGCTCTCCTCAGAGACGACGTCCTGTTCTTCTTCCACTGCATCTTCTCTGGTTTCATCCTCGGCGTCACTCTCTTCTTCAACTTCAAGTTCTTCTCCTGCCATTTCATCAGCCCCAAAGAATCGTACATAGAGAACTCCGATGAGCACAAAAAACATGGGGAGAGTCCAGATCAGCCCAATGCCAACTGGAATGAGTGAAACCATATAAAGAAGCAACATGACCAAGTACAGGCCAAAAACTGTCCACCATTTTTTATGGATGGCCTTACGCGATGCCTCAAGAGCCTCCCAGGGACCGAGCCCTTTCTCCAAAATCAACGGCAGAGTTAAGGCATAGCCGACAGAAAGATAAATGCCGGGAAGTACAAGAAGAGCAAAACCAATGGTAAGCAGTATAAGTTGCAGCCCAAGGGCTATGGTAATGGTGAGAGCCTTTGAAAATCCTGCAAAAACCATCTTCCAGCTCACCCTCTGTCCAAGAACACGCCTGACCCCCATCAACATGAGCCCACCGGTAAAGATACCGGAAAGCCAGGACGTTACTGCCTGCAGGCCGATATTCAGCCCCATGGCGGTATTCGGGTCGGTCTGGTCAGACATCCCCTGAAAGGCATACCAACCGCCTAAAGAAATAGCAAAAAGAATAACATACATGAACAGAATACCGCCCCAAATGGAAGCTTTTGCCCCTTTGGTCTTCTGCCACGCCTCTTTCATGAGTTCGCCCACGGTAAAGTCAGCGACATTCTCCGCCAGTTCTTCTTCAGCCGCCTCTTCAGTTTCCACAATTTCAGAATCTGTTGCCAATGCCACTGCTGCTGTTGCAGCTACGGTTGCCGCCGCTCCTGCCGCGACAACTTCATCATCTGACACTGTTTCAACCACTTCCGGCTGACAAAGTCCACAGTACAGTTTAGAGTCAACCTCCTGCAGAAAATCTGGATGAAATTTCTCACCACAAACTGAACAGGTTTCTTTGAAAAAGTCTTCCTCATCCAACTCATCATCCAGCTCTTCTGCCACCGAATCTTCCGGGGTCTCTTCTTCTGCATCAGGCAAACAGAGGGCACAATAACGTTTGGTACCCACTATTTCCAAAAATTCAGGGTTCAATGACTCACCACAAACTGAACAGGTTTCAAGTTCTACGGAATCCTCTTCAGCCTCGTCATCCTCGTCATCCATCAGGTCAAGAATATCATCGGCCAGTGATTCATCCTCTTGAATTTCAGGAAATTCCTCTTCAGTTATTTCTTCACTTTCTTCTGTTTCTTCCTCAAAACTCTCTTTTTCCGGCCCAACAGATTCATCAACTTCTGGTATCACAATTTCCTGGGCAACTGACTCTGAGCTTTCAGGTTCATTGTCAAAAAGAATTTCCTGACGCATCATGCCGGTGTCATCAATTTCGGGAAGGGTATCCTCGGTGAGCAGAAAAACCTTCGTGCATTTCGGGCAACGCAGTTTTTTTCCTGCAAAAGAATCGTCTACAGAACCATGCACCCCACAATGGGGACAATCTATCTTCATGTACAGCCTCCACGTTCTTGGTCTCTAACCTGAATAAAGTTACGGTAAGAGGGATGTAAAACTAGTATAATAAAGTGTATTACAAAACTGCAGATAAAATACAGGAAAAATATCATTTTCTTCTAATTTTTTCTTTTTTTCTCCTGAGGAGTAGTCAAAAAAACCCAATGGAACTTATTCTCATCGCTGCCATGGCCAAAAACAGAGTTATTGGAAAAAACAATAACATTCCCTGGCATATTCCTGAAGAAATGCATCACTTTAAAAAAAGTACAATGGGCCATGCAGTGATTATGGGCAGAAAAACTTTTGAGTCCATTGAAAATCCTCTTCCCGGACGCCTCAATGTCGTGCTAAGCAGAGACTCCAATATCCATTGTCCTGGTTTCCTTCCTGCCGGCAATCTTCAAGAAGGAATAGAGTGCTGTCAGGATCACGAAAAACTTTTCATTATCGGCGGCCAGGATCTTTTCAAGGAGTCTATGCAATTGGCTGATACAATTTTGCTTTCAATTCTTGACCAAAAATATGAGGGGGACACCCTTTTTCCACATATACCGACAGAACAATTTCAGCTGGTCGCGAAAAAACGTATGGGTGACTTGCAGCCCTTTACTCTTTTTACCTACCGCCGTAAAATAAGCACCTGATGTTGTTTGACCTTGACCTGCCCCGTCTTCCTATTCATACAATTCTCCCTGAGCTGCAGGAAAAGATCTCCAGACATCAATCTGTAATCCTCAGCGCTGAACCGGGATCCGGTAAAACCACCATTGTTCCACTGGTTCTCGTAAATGAACCTTGGCTGCAAGGGAAAAAAATCCTCGTGCTGGAGCCCAGGCGTCTTGCGGCACGCATGGCAGCAAAACGGATGAGTGAACTTGCCGGTGATAAAATCGGTGGGTCTGTCGGCTATCGCATCCGTTTTGACAAAAAAATCAGCGCTGCAACACGAATTGAGGTGATTACAGAAGGAATATTCCTTCGCATGATCCAAAACGACCCTGAGCTTTCCGGTGTAGGCCTGGTTGTATTTGACGAGTTCCACCTTCGTTCCATTGAATCCGACCTTGCTCTTGCTCTCTGCACAGACGTCCTTGAATTGCGGGACGACTTGAAAATAATGTTTATGTCCGCCACTATGGACAGTGTACGACTCTCACAGTTACTCAATGATTCACCAGTGATAACAGGAGAAGGACGATGTTTCCCAGTGAATATCATCTATCGTTCACGACCTTCTAATGACTACCTTGTTCCGCTCACAGTCAAGGCCATCCATCACGCCATGGAAGAACAGGATGGAGATATTCTAGTGTTTCTTCCGGGAGCAGGTGAGATAAAGGCTGTACAAAACAAGATTGGAGGTGAAATCCACTCTCTAGCCCTTTATGGAGATTTACCCCAACATAAGCAGGATATGGTTTTTGCAACGACCGGAAAAAGAAAAGTAATACTGGCCACCCCCATTGCCGAGACCAGTCTCACCATAGAGGGTGTTTCCGTGGTCATTGATTCCGGGCTTATGAAAACCCCCCGGTTTTCATCTGCCAATGGTTTAACCTCCCTCCATACTGTTTCGGTTTCAAAAGCTTCGGCTGACCAGCGATCCGGGCGAGCGGGCAGGCTGGGCCCTGGCATCTGCTATCGTCTATGGACAGAAGCAGAACAACATTCAAAAAGTGACTTTCTGCCACCGGAGATTATTGGAGCTGATCTTGCATCTCTGCTTCTTGAAGTCATGCAATGGGGAGTACAAGACCCTTTAGAACTCACCTGGCTAGATCCTCCACGTGCGGCCCAGGTGGGACAGGCACGGAAACTCCTTGTTCAGCTGGGGGCAATTGATAGTAGAGGAGGACTAAGTGACAGAGGAAAGCAGATTGCATCATTACCCCTGCATCCACGCCTTGCCCTGATGTTGCTGCATGGTCGTGAATATGGAAAGGGTAGCCTTGCCTGCCGCCTGGCAGCTCTTTTACAGAATCGCGATCTATTCCGCAAAGGGGATAAAGAACAAAGTGCAGACATTGAGGATCGCCTGGATATTCTTCGGCTCTTTGATCAAAATAAAATAGATTTGATTCGAGCAAAAGGAGCAGACCTGTCTCAATGCCGACGTATTCTTCGCGAAGCAGATCAGTACCAGCGGCTCCTTGGCATAAAAGGTCGGAAGCATACTTCCCGGGAAGCCGGTAATCTGCTCGCCGTTGCTTATCCTGACCGAATCGCCAAAAAGAAACCGGGTTCCAGTCAACATATACTGGCTTCTGGTCGGGGGGTTACCCTCTCCCCCTATGACCACCTGCAACAGGCTGATTTTCTTGTGGCCGCCAATGTTGACGGTGGTAAAAAACAGGGTAAAATTTTCCTGGCAGCAGCTCTTTCGCTACACGAGATCCTGAATGAACAGAATCATTTACTAGTAAAAAAAGACAGGGTGGAGTGGAAGCACTCCAAAGTTGAAGCGGTTTCTGTTCTCTCTTTAGGCAGCCTTGAAATCAAAAGAGAACCCCTGGCTAAGGTGGATCCAGAACACATCCGAAAATGTTTACAGACAGGTATTCAACAGACTGGAATCGATTGTCTGAACTGGCAGAAAAAAAGCCGCGAGTTGCAGGCAAGAATACAGACTGCCCATGATCTGGATCCAAAAAAATGGCCCGATGTATCAGACGACTCCCTTCTTCAAAATCTTTCCTGGATTGTGCCCTACCTAGATTCCATGAATAGCCTGAAACAATTAAAAAAGCTTGATCTGTACTCCATTCTCCTTGCTCTTCTCCCCTGGAAAGATCAGCAGGAGCTTGAACGATTACTGCCCACCCATTATCAGGCTCCCAGTGGATCCAAGATCAAACTGCAATACCTGCCGGGTGAATCACCCGTTTTAGCTGTCCGCCTCCAGGAAATGTTCGGTGCCACAGAGAGCCCTGCTATATATAATGCTGAGGTTCCCATTCTTGTTCACCTGTTATCACCGGCCAGACGCCCTGTTCAGGTGACAGCCGACCTAGCTTCGTTCTGGAGCAACACATATCCACAGGTCAAGAAAGAACTTGCCGGCCGCTACCCGAAGCATTACTGGCCCGACGACCCGTTTATTGCCCAGGCAACTGCCCGCTGCAAACCCCAGAAGTAGAACATTTATTTAAGCAGGAATTGATAGATGAATACAGGAGGAACGGGTAGCTTAACTGAACTACTATGAAAGCAGGCGGTCATAGAACCATTAACAACTGCACGAACTCGATAGTGATAGGTTCTGCCTGAGACCAGCCCTTCGACTTTATACCGGGTTGTCAAGCCCACGTTCAGTCCATTGAAACCATGAACAAAGGACTGAAAATCAACATCAGTCGATACGTCAAGATAGTAGGCATCCACTCCACCAGAAAGGTCGGGCCAGGAGGCCATAAATCCAGTTGGCCAGTAACTGGGGGGCTCTGTTGGCGGCACGCTGACAGATGGTGTAATATCCGCTATGTATATAACTTCATTTGCGAGCCATGCAATATGATTCCGACTGATGACCGGACTCAAGTCGGAAAGGTTATTGTCTGTTATTTGAACAAATCCGTCTGTCAAAGTGTGGAGGTATATCTCCCGATCCTCCCCCTTAAAACGTGAGAGTACTGTCTGCTCACCATCAGTCTGCGGGTTGGCGTACCAGGTAAAACCTTCAGGAACCGGTCGTGCCTCAGGGTTCTCTTCGTTTACATCGTAAAGGAAAAGTACATCAACACCCTCTGCCGGGTCTATCTGCTGAAAGACTATCAGATTGGCTGCGATTCGTGGTGCGCCGGCACCATACTCCGGATTTGAAATAAGTGTGGGACCAGTTTTATTGTGGGCGTTATAGAGCAGTATTTCCCTGGGGCTGAATGATTGCCCGACTTGCTGCCTGCTCCAGACAACCATACCGTCTGCAATATACGGGGAAAATTGATTCCCGTTATCAGCAGTTGAGATTTGAGTCCCACCAGATGGATTAGTTCCGCTCAGCTGATAAAGATAGATTTCATTTCCGACCCCGGTAACGTTTTTCTGCCAGACGACATACGCTCCGTCGGTTTGAGGCAAGATGTCATCAAAGGTATCATCGGTTAGCTGCGTGACTCTCGCAAGAGCCAGATCATAAGCAAAGATTTCCCAGTCATCTTCAGTTGATGCTGTACCGGCAAGGCCACCCTTTGCCTGCCAGACCAGCCACATTCCATAGATTGCCGGCTGACTGTTGCTGGTGACAGTTGTTAAAGAACTGGTGTCCCAAATCACATGACTCTTTGCGTTTGCTCTGTCGGAGAGGGTATGCAGCATCAAGGTGCAGGTGAATATAAAAATAATATATTTCATAACAGGATAGTCCAGGTTGTTTATCGTATTTCTTTACTTTTGGGCGAGTCCTAATGACGGTAGCCTACCAGGTGATAGGTGAGCTGCCACCATAAGCCCCCATATCCAGATTGTCGTTGCCACTTCCCATCGCCGGTGAACCGGGTTGCAACTGATATTCAATTCTGTCGACAAACAGGGGATCAGCAAAAATTTCATTGGGATTACCGCTTAAATTCGGTGGTGTTCCTGTTGCGCAGCCGCCAATCACGGCAGGCGCAAAGACTTCTACGCCAAAGTTAAGATAATAAAGATTGTAGTCCCGTTCGACCGTACAGGCTGCATCCTTAATGCCCGCCGTCGCATTGGAGGCTGCAATATTATTCTGAATGAGCCTTGATCCCTGCTCGCTATTGTTCACAGGTGGATCAAAAAAATTGCGATCAGATGGATTGTTGAATTCATCATGAATAATAAGATTATTAATATCATCATAGACAATGCCAGACCCGGATCGCGCAGTATATAAGTAATCACCATTGGTATCCAGAATGTCAGTTACCGTACCATTGTCCACCACAGTGTTGTTTGTCAGTTCGGTTATACCCCACGACACGTTGAAAGGTTCGTAGGGTACGATGTCATTACCGCTAAAGCGAATTCCTGACTTGGTATTGTTGTAGACCAGATTATTACTGATTGTTCCAGAAGCGTGATCCAATCGCATTCCTGATAAATTGTTATGAATTTTATTTCTACTGATGGTCAGCTGCACCGGCCCGTTGGTTCTGTTGAAACTGAGCGAGGCTGGGGGGAAAAGCGGCATGGGCGAAAGGACTCCTGTCCAGGTTCCGGTAAAAATACCGGCTGCCCCGGTATGGTCATGAATATCATTTTCAAAAATAACAGCTGTGCAACTGTTAAAAAAGGCTATCCCTGCCTTTTCATTTTGATAAATTGAATTGCCGTTAATGTTTATCGGCCCGGTTACATGGTCGATGATCGAGATGCCTGCTTTAGCATTGGTGTGAATATTGTTATCGCTAATGGTGACTGTTCCAGATGAGGTTTCACTACCTGGAATTCCACTAGCGCCAGCATAAAAGGTAATGCCGGCAACACTATTATGATAAATTTCATTATTTGCGCCAATGGTCAGGGTTGAATCCCCGCCGATATTTATTCCAGCCGTAAAGTTGTCATGGATACTATTTCGGGTAATATGCGGTTCACCACTATTGACACTCTCCAGCATTAATCCGACTCGGCCACTATTGGATATATCATTGTTCTCAATGCTGACTCCCTGCAGAAATCTCAGCCATACTCCACTTCCGCGATAGCCGCCATTACCGGATATCGTGTTTGCTGAACCACCATCGCCGCCAATTATGACACGGTTGCCGGTGCCGCTTCCCCGCAGGTATATCCCGATCTGGCCGTTATCAGTAATAGTATTCCCCTTTATAATCACCGTACTGTCATATATGGTGTTTGCTGACATCTTTCTGGTGGTAATGCCGGCCCTTTTATTGCGAGTAATTGTATTTCCTGTGATTTCAACAGATAACTGACCGTTAAGCCTGATGCCGGCTCGGGCAAGAGCATCAGCCGGCAGTAATTGGGTCCCTGTTATCTCACAGTTTCTGATTGCAAGTCCGTTTCCGGAACCATTCGTGTACCCGTCAAAATATACAATGGCATATCCGGTAGGGGTCGTTCTGCTGGAATCATCCAGCAGAAACCCATCAATAGTACAGTTGCTGACCCCGTCAAAAAGAAGATGATTGTCAGCAACACTCGTTACGATTTTCGGTTGTTCTCCAGAAATATTACGTAGATCCACCCCGGATTTCATGCGTATTCCTTCAGCGTAAGTGCCAACGTGTACATACACAGTATCTCCGCTGACTGCCTGGGTAATGGCGTACTGGATCGAGCAATATGGGTTGCTGCTGATCCCTGAACCTGTTTGTGGACAAATGTTGTCATCGACAAAAAGATCAGCTGCATGACAGAATGTTCCGGTACTGAAGACAACAGCAAAGAACAGCTGGATATAAAAACATTTTGTGTTTGCAGAAATGCTTTTGACTGATTTCATCATTTGACAGCCTTTAATTGTAGTGGATACGGGATTTCAATCACTTATTACGTTCATGTAGTTTTTGATTACGTTCATGAAGTCACTCGTACCGTCATACAGGCGAGAGTTGAGCCCGGTGACCTATGAACTTTTCGCCCAACTTCAGTGTTACAAAAAAATAAACCCTTAGATATAAGGCACATACCTGTCGTTGAACGAGAGTCTTCATACATAAGCAGACTCAGAAACAGATTATAAGCAGTTTGTTAGACAATTTGTGCCGTTCCGTAAAATTTTTAAAAGCAAGTTCCATTCCCTTTTGTGCACATTATACCATGTGTTCTGTTTTAGGGCAGCTGCAAATGAGTTTAGAACCGGGAGAAACGGACTCCTACTCATTTACTGAAGTTCAGTGGATAGCTCATTTCCTATTCTTTCGTTGCATTTTTTCCAATGCGTTTTACCATATGAACAGATACTCAGATAAATAATATTGTCAAATTAGCTAACAAATGAAACCAACTAACGAAACAAAAGAGTTCTGCGATTACCGCTGCATTCACGAAAAACGTGTTACAGCAGCAACGCACGATGCCCTGCCGGGACAGGAGAATCAACACATGGCCCAACTTTTCAAGGCCATGGGAGATGCCAACCGTTTAAAAATCCTTTGGGCCCTCGAACACGAAGAGATGTGTGTCTGCGATATTGCTGCCTTTCTGAAAGTCTCAGAGTCTGCTGTGAGCCATCAGCTTCGTTTACTGAGACAACTGCAGCTGGTGAGCAATCGGCGGGAAGGCCCTGTGTTGTATTATCGGCTCAATGATCATCATGTCAACGAACTCATGCAAATAGCTCTTGAACACACCAGGGAATGACCATGAATATTGCACTTTTTTTTACAGACGCTTTGCTGGCAAGCTGGCAGCTCCTTGTACAATCAGCGCCATACATGCTCTTTGGCCTGCTCATTGGCGGGCTGCTGAAAGTTTTTCTTTCAGCTGATTACGTGGCAAAGCATCTGGGTAGTGGCCGATTCAGTTCAGTCTTCAAGGCCTCTCTACTGGGCATCCCGATTCCACTCTGTTCATGCGGAGTATTGCCGGCTGCGGCATCACTTAAAAAGCAGGGCGCCAACAAAGGTGCAACGGCAGCTTTTCTCATCTCCACTCCGGAATCAGGTGTAGACTCCATCTCCATTACTTATGCCTTGCTCGATCCGATCATGACTGTGGCAAGACCTGTTTCAGCATTTATCTCTGCAATGGCTGCAGGAATCGGTATCAATTGGATGGAGCGGCCATCTGCTCAAAAAAAACACTTATCCACACTGGCTGTTCATTCAGATTGCGGCTGTTCGGAAGGATGTTCGACTTCTCCTGAACACGCCAGGGAAAGCCTGATGAGCAAACTCGGCACAGGACTGCGTTATGCAGCCACTGATATCTGGGGAGATCTGGCAGGTTGGTTCTTTGTGGGTTTGCTGGCAGCCGGTGTTATCACCGTCCTCATTCCGGATGACGCAATCGCAAATTACCTGGGAGGCGGATTAAGCTCCATGCTGCTCATGCTCTGCCTGGGGATTCCACTCTACATCTGTGCCACAGCATCAACCCCCATTGCTGCTGCTTTTATTTTAAAAGGCGTCAGCCCTGGAACCGCCCTGGTTTTTCTGCTGGTAGGTCCCGCAACTAATGTTACTTCTCTATCTGTGCTTTTCGGTATCCTTGGTAAAAAAGCCACAGCATTTTACCTCTGCGCCATGGCCGCCACTTCAGTAGTTTGCGGACTGACACTTGATCTGGTCTATGCTTCGCTTGGTATCTCTGCTGTGGCCATTGTGGGTAATGCAGGTGAAATCCTTCCTGAGGCAATGTCAATGGTAGCGGTTCTGACCCTTCTTGGCCTCTCAGTGCCGCCCCTCATTACTGCGACACAAAAACGCTTCTCAACAGTTAAAGGCGGTTGTAATTGTGATGGAGCTTGAAAAGACATTGTGAATTAGCTTGATGAGCGGAACTGGTCTTACAAAACGAATACCAAAATGTCACGCCTGCCCCAACTTTCCACTTTCCTGGTTGTCTTCCGAAAAGGTATTATCTTGGCTATACATCCTCCATTCCCATAACAAGATTAATTCCGGCGTACACTTCTTTCATTCTCTCGGCTGTAAGAGCTCCAATTAATTCACCAACCGCATTTTTATCTACCGCTTTTATCTGAGTGACATTGACTACACTTTTTTTAGGTATATTAGATTCGCCTTTTCTCAGAATGACATTACCCGGCAGTTCGCCAAATTTTATAGTAGGAGTAATGGCAGCAATAAGCACCGTATTAATCAGGCTGTCATTTATACTATCTGCCTGAAGGACAAGTCCCGGACGACGCCCCAAAGGCTCCGACCCTTTGCCAGGCGAAAAGTTGACCCAATAAATTGATCCTTTTCGAATCACCATTCCTGCCCCTTCTCATTGCCTGTATTATCGAACAGCGAAGTACTGTTTTTTTGTTCTTCAACAATTTCAGGATCAGAAAAAATCTTATCGTAAGCTGCTTTTAACCTGGCCTGTTTTTCAACCCTGACCGCCTTCTGGACTAACCGGGTGATATATCCACTACGAGAGATAGTCTCAATTTTTCTCGCAGCATCTACTTCTTGCACAAGTTCTTTCGGCATGGTAATGGCTATTTTTACAGTTGCCATGCTGGCCTCCTTTTTAGTACCTTATGAATTTTTTTCGTATTTTTTTGAAAAGAATTTGGTGAAGGCACTTATGCCGGCTTACCGTTCATCACCG
>JAOZQU010000052.1 GCA_029932055.1 Desulfocapsa sp. | reverse complement strand
GCCTTAACAACAACACGCTTCTAAGTAACAAAAGGTGAATATTATATAAAATCAATACGTTGACCTTTTTGTTACTTTTAAAATAAATGCCGGAATTTTCACCCCGGTTGCCTTGCTGAATAGTTACAAAAATTCTTGTTCGATACTGCACAATAATCAGCTCAACTTCCAGTGTCAACACACCATCAAAACTCAAATCCTTTCTGTGCCTTAACGCCGGAATTATAGGGATGTTTAATCTCAACCATTTCAGTCACAAGGTCAGCGAGTTCAATGAGATCATCGGAAGCATAACGACCAGTGATAACAACATGCTGTTCCTCCGGCTTATTCTTCAGTACCGAGAGGATCTCCTGTTCATCAATCATCTTATAATGAGGGAGATAGGTGAGCTCATCAAGGATAACCATGGCGTATTGATTTGCCTCAATCACTTCTTTGGCAAACGCCCACGCCTCAAGTGCTACTTTCTTATCCTTTTCAAGATCGTCTGATTTCCAGGTAAAGCCTCGGCCCATAACATGAAAATCAAGCAGTGGAGCAAACTTTTTCGCAGTTTCCATTTCTCCGTATTTCCAGCTTCCTTTAATAAACTGGATGATACACACTCGGTGTTCGTGACCAAGTGCCCGGAACGCAAGGCCTAGAGATGCCGTGGTTTTTCCCTTCCCGTTTCCGGTAAAAACCGCCACCAGCCCCTTAGTTTTGTGCTGCTTTTCTTGTCCCATGGCTGAAACTCCTGTCATACAGTTTGGAAACCGCCTGCAAATCAGTCTCGGCAAAAACTTTGCCCACACAGATCAGTGCAGTTTTCCTGATGCCGGCCTCTTCAACTTTAGCAGCTATATTTTCCAGGGTTCCCCTTAAGATATTTTCATCCTCCCAGGTTGCTTTTTCAACCACGGCAACCGGCGTATTCCGGGGATATCCGCCGGTAGTCAATTCTTTTACCACGGTTTCTATCATTGAGACAGAAAGAAAGATGAGCATGGTGGTCTGATGGCTGGCCAAGAGCTGCAGCTTTTCAAATTCCGGAACCGGGGTTCGCCCTTCCTGACGGGTAATAATAACAGTCTGGGCAACCTCGGGCAGGGTCAACTCTGCATTCAGTGACGCAGCAGCACCAAAGGCGGAACTGACACCCGGCACAACATGGTATAGTACCTTAAGTTTATCAAGCGCCTGCATCTGTTCTTTGATGGCCCCGAAAATGGATGGGTCACCGGTATGCAGTCGAACCACCCGTTCTCCTTTTTTCCAGGCAGTTGCCAGTATATCAACAATTTCATCAAGATTCATGCCCTGAGAATCATAAACCTCAGCTTTACAACCATCAAGTAACTGCCTGTTGACAAGGCTGCCGGCATAGACAATACAGTCAGCCTCATCAAGAAGTCGCCTTCCTTTTATGGTGATCAATTCCACATCACCAGGACCGGCACCCACAATAGCAATTGGATTTTTCTTATTTTTCACGACTTTTCACCTGGCTCACTCTTCTGTTTTTTGCCAACAATAATTTTAATTGGATTAAACTGCTGTTTTTCTTCTTCAGGGTAACTTAAACGCTGCACAGCGATTTCCCGGATTTCAACAGCCAGTCCTGATTTGTACAAAATCTCAGGCGCCAGTTTTGCGGTTCCTGCAATAACAGCGTTCACCACAATGATGCCTCCGGGTAATAATTTCTCTGTGCAAAACTCAAGAATCTGCTGCAGATTACCGCCACTGCCTCCGACAAAAATCCTTGCAGGAGGCGGGAGTTGTTGCAAAGCATCAGGTGCCTTGCCCTTAACAAGTGTCATATTCCAGGCAGAGAAACGTTTCCGATTTGCCTCAACATTCTGCCACTGTTCGTTTTCCTTTTCAATGGCAAGAACATGCAAGCCAGGAAAAAGACGGGAGGCTTCAAGACCAATCGATCCTGAACCGGCACCAACATCCCAAAGAACACCTTTTTGTGGTAAACGCAAGGCGTGGATAGCGGCTGCGCGAACTTCATTTTTGGTAATCAGTCCTCGACTGTGAACTATCTCTTTTTCCTGCAGGCCAAAAACGGGAAGTTTTGTATTCAAACCTGCCTGTGGATTCAAAAGAATCATCACATTAGGATCAGTAAAACGTCCTGCTGCAATTTCAGTTACATTCCCAGTGGATAATCGCTCAGAATGGGATCCCAGCAGTTCTCCAACATGGATTATCATTTCAGAGATCCGTTCCTTGCCACATTCTGCAAGCAACTTCCCTGCAATATCACTTGGACTGTTTTGTGGATCTGTAAATAAAAAAACTTTTGGATATGGTAACAGTCGTGCAGCCAAAAGTTTATTGCTACGCCCATGAAGACTCACAAATCGTGCATCATCCCAGGGAATATTAAATCGTGAAAAAGCCAGTTGCATGGATGACAGAGCCGGATGAATGCGAATATCAGAACCAGCAAAAGATTGTATCAGCTTGCGGCCAATCCCAAAAAAAAGAGGATCACCCGAGGCGAGCACAGTAACATCTCCTTTCTTCAGAGATTCTTTAATACCATCCATACAGTGTTGAAGTGGGACAATGGGAATAAGAGGCGGAAGCAAATCCTGAAGAAACTGTTTTTTAAGTTTTTCATAAAGACGTTTTGATGCAACAAGCGCCACAGAAGAGTCCAGACTGGCCTTTAAGGTTACAACATCAGGATCAGAAACATCAAAACCAATGATATGAAGTATTGAATTCTTTTTCATATGTCTCTGGAGGTTGTGGCGACAACTGTTGTTGAAGCATCAACAAGATAAACAGTCACCTCAAGGCCTGAAACCTTCTCGGCATATTCTCGAGCTGCTTCACAAACCTTAAGAATCATCTGGTTTTCACCACGCTCCAAAAGTCGACCATAAATTTCACGTGCAGTATTGGAACCACTAAGCGCTTGAAAAAGATCTCCACTACAACCAAGTCCTTTTAAAAATTCCAGTGCTGCTTTGACTTCAAGAGCACCATTTTTCACATGGGTCTGAGGTATCTGCATTCCACCCTTCATCACTTTTGCCCACATGGCAGCAAGATGAATTTTGGTAAATTGGTGTTTGGCAGCTTCTTTGAGTGAAAAATGCAGATAGTCACCCATCATCACCAGAGCCTCTTCCGGAAGCTCTAAGGATTCTTCAACTGCTCTTTCTGAAGTCCTGCCAGTGGATAAAATAATTTCCTTTAAGCCCGCTTCTTTTGCAACATCCATGGAAGTTGCAATGGTAGCTGTCCAGGCATCAGCAGAAACCGGTCGTACAATTCCTGTTGTACCCAGTACTGACAGACCACCAACAATACCCAAACGGTGATTAAGGGTTTTCTCAGCCAGTGCCTCACCATCTGGAATGGAAATTGTTATCTCAAGACAACAATCTTTTGCTTTGCCCACCTCAGCAAGAGCCTCTGCAACTGCAGCTCTTATCATCTTTTGCGGTACAGGATTGATAGCAGGTTCTCCAACGGAAACGGCAAGCCCTCTTTTGGTCACCCTGCCGACACCTTTACCGCCAAGGATGACAAACTGTTCTTGACTGGTTGCTGATTTTTTGCAAAAACAGACAGATGCCTCGATTCTGGCGCCGTTGGTTACATCCGGATCATCCCCTGCATCTTTTATGACGGCAGCCCTGGAAACACTCTTTTCATAGCCTGTAAGGTTGTTTTCCTGAACAAGATAAAACTTCACCCTGGAACCATCAGGAAAGGGTATCTCCACGACTTCCCGAGACATTCCTGTCACAAGCATTAGCGCAGCAGCTTTGGATGCTGCTGCGGCACAGGCTCCTGTTGTATATCCGGATCGTAATTTTTTCATAAAACGTAACTTCAGGTGATAGCTGGTAATTTACCTAACCGCTGTCCTGTAACTATTCAGGAGCGCCCCATATCTGTGCAGGCGCCCCGGAGGAAGTGCCCTTGGGGTGCAGACTGGAGAACTATAGTAGTTCCTATGTGAGCCAGCCTGACCCGTGCAGAGATGGGGTGCTCCTGAATAGTTACGGAAAAAGGAAAGGCCATCCTGCATAACAGGATGGCCTTTCAATATAATAACAGCTTGATTATATGGTCGGGATGAGAGGATTTGAACCTCCGACCCCGTCGTCCCGAACGACGTGCTCTACCAGACTGAGCCACATCCCGACCGTGTTGATTGCTTATAATTATTTTGAAATGTGTACCCAATGTGTCTTTGTGATCTCAAACACATTTTTGTCATCAGCATTGAACTGAAATATGCCTTATCTGAATTCTTTGTGCAATAGTTTTATGGCTGCTGAACAGCAGCCATACCTTAATAATTACGAAATCATAAGCATTAAAACGCTTGTAAACTTTTAATAATTACCACTGATTGTATACAATCAGTTTGTTGTGGATGTCTTGTCACGTCCAAAGACTAAAAACCCCCTTCCACAACCAAGCTCATGCAATTGTCCATATAATTCTTTGCGATACAGCTTTACCCTGAAAACCGAATCAAAAAACTGCTCGACTTTCCTGCCAAATTGCAATCGTAAAGAATTTGTTCCAGGTTCTTTTCCTTTACAACGCTTCCAGAAAGCATTGACTGCATGATCCAAAGACAAAGTAAAAAACAATGCAAATGTCTCCTGCTGCCTTGTATTGTTTTCAATTATTCCTGAAAGAGTGATCTCCAGTGCGTCCTCTGTTTCAACAACCTCCTCACAGTCAATAATGGTCTTCAGTTCCTGATCACATTCAAATCCATTCCCCTGATCATATAAAAAATCTTTTGCTTCTATTATAATCTCAACATCATACTTTTCCAGGGATATTGCCAGCAATTGGCCAACTAGATCAAATACTGCCAGTTCAACCTGCACCCTATTGCTGTTACAATGGTATTCGTGCTGCTTTATTAATTCCATTTTTCACTGTGCTCCTTTTGAATTATTGTGAAATATAGAAATAATATAATTCCACCAGCAAACCCATGCTTGACAATTTACGACAAAATATTGGCAGTTTGCGACAGGACATGATATGCTTGTCAAAGCATTATTTTCATCCTCCCTTAACAACAGGACAACTATGTATCTGACAAAACTGGCGAGCATTCAACATGTTCTCTGGAATATGCTTGAAAAATATAATGAAGATCCGGAACCTGTTTTCAGACAGGTTCAGCTCAACCCGGCACTCATGAATGAACCCGGAGCACGATATTCTCTTACTAAAATTGCTGATTTATGGGATGAGATGGGAAGGAGGATAAAGGATCCCTGCTTTGGACTCTCAGCGGCAACCTGCTGGCACCCAACATATTTTGGAACTATGGGTTATGCGATGCTGGTAAGTAAGAGTCTGCGTGTAAGCCTTGAGAGGCTTATTCGTTTTCACCGGGTTATTTCAGACGCAAATTTTGGAGAACTTCATGAGGATCGTAATGCTGGAGCACTGGTTTTCACACTGAAATACCAAAAGGAATCCCACTACTCACGAGGGCGTGAGGATGCGGCACTCGCATGGCTTATGAGTTCGTTACGAGTCAATTTCCAGAAAGACCTTGCTCCTGTCTCTGTGCACCTGACTCACCCAAAACCGGATTGCAAAGGAAAATATTATGAATTTTTTCGATCACCGGTTCATTTCAATTCTTCTCTCTGCCGTCTGGCATTACCGCTTGATGTTGTCGATCGCATTCTGCCCAGTGGCAATGAAGAACTTGCCAAATTTGGCGAGCAGGCAATGACAGCCTACCTGGCGTCACTGGATAAAGGGACCCGGATCACTCATATTAAAAAAATCATAATTGATAATATGCCTTCCGGGAATGTTACAGTGGATCAGGTGGCGGGCGAACTTGGTATCAATTCCAGGAAATTACAGCGCATACTGCAAAAAAAAGGCACGACCTTTCTCTCCCTTTTAAATGAAACACGCATGGATATAGCCAAGGATTATATCCGTGACAAAAATATAGACCTGACAGAAATTGCTTTTCTTTTGGGATTTGCTGAACTCAGTACTTTTTCGAGATCATTTAAAAGATGGACAGGAAAATCACCTATTCAATATAGAAAAGTTGCGTAGATAAATTAGAGATATAAACAAAAAAACGCCCGGATTCCGGCTGAATCGGGGCGTTTGAATATATGAAGTTTTTTATAACTCCATCCAATCTTTTAGTACCTTATAAATTTTTTTCGTATATTTTTGAAAAAAATTTGGTGATAGTACTTATCCCACCTTGTGGGCATAGCCGTCAAGCTAAGCGTTAGTCATTAGTCGTTAACAATTGATTATTAACTATTTGTGCCGTTATTTCAACAAATTGCAAAATGAATACTTTTATTAATAATCAATGGTCAATTGATAACGGTTAATTATTAATATTTTGAATTCGTCATTTTGTGCCATCACTTCATTTAGTTAAAAACTATTGGCAGATAAGACAAATCTCTTAGCTTGACGGCTACGCCCTTGTGGGGTGTTGGCTTTTTACGAGATGATCAGTTAATAGCTTCTGAAAGTTTGGAGCCAGCTTTGAACTTAGCAACATTCTTGGCTGGAATATCGATAGTTTTTCCGGTTTGAGGATTTCTTCCTTTGCGCGCTTCACGTCTGGAAACAGAAAAAGTACCGAAACCAACTAAAGTTACTTTATCGCCATCTTTCAATGTAGTTGCTATAGCTGCGAGAGTACTGTTTAGAGCTTTCTCAGCAGCAGCTTTAGAAATGTCTGCGGCACCTGCAATATTCTCAACCAATTCCTTCTTGTTCATAAAATCCCTCCCCGGAATACTACTTTTCTAATTAAACAGGACACAGACGGTACTGTGCTCCCCCTTATCTCTTATGTATTTCTTTAATAGAAGCCTGATTGATTGTCAAAAGAAAAAAAGAAAAAATCTTATTATTCCAATGAATAGCTTGTCTATACAATCCTTTATTATCACGCTTTTACATACTAAAATCAATTCCCACCCTAATTGAAGCGCCATTCAGAAGCAAGAGCTTATTATACATTTACAAAAAATTTACATCCGCTCGAGAGGCCCTAACCACGGGGCTTAAGATCAACAAGAACTCTTTCAAAACCTTCCGACTGAAAAAAGTGAACCATTTCAATGCGCACAGACGACACCGCCAATCGTTCGATATCCTTGCCAGTGGCTTGGATAATGACATTTTTCTTATCCGGTTTCACCCGACACCCTGCAAAATCACGGCTCAAAAGAAATTCCTCGCATTTTTCAACCAGGCTCAGTTTTTCTTTTTCAAGGTTTGTTCCTTCAGCTATACGAGTGGCAAGACATGAGTTGGAAGGCTTGTCATGGTTCTGCAAATGGTACATCTTTGCAAGAGAGCGAACTTCTTCCTTATTCAAGCCTGCATCAAGGAGTGGCGTTTTCACATCAAGTTCATGAATTGCCCGAAATCCCGGCCTGCAACTTTTAAGATCATCAACATTGCTGCCATCGAGCAGAACCGTACAGTTCTTCTTTTCAAGCTGACGAAAAAAGGTCTGATACATTCTTTTTTTACAAAAATAACAGCGTTCAGGAGTATTCGCGACAAATTCAGGCCAGATGAGTGGGTGAAGCTCTATTTCAAGCCTCATGTCTTTATCAATCCCCAACTCGTTAAGAATTTTTGAGGCACTTTCTTTTTCTCTTTTAGAAAGCAGCTCAGACAAACCGCGCAACACAAACACCTGCTCTCTGCCGATTGCCTCACAGGCAGCATACAGCAAAAGCGTAGAATCAACTCCTCCGGAAAAAGCAACGCCCACACAGTCAAAATCTTTCAGCGCTTCAACAAGAACTGAATATTTATTTTCAGTGTCCGGAGTATCAGCTCCTTTATTCATCTGCATCTGGGAGAAGCTGGGCAGGCTTATTGAGGAGAAATTTACCATCTTTCATCCAGGCCTTAAGAGTCTCTGCAATTTCTCTGGCCATGGGTAGACTGGACAGCGGTGCCGTGGGAACCTCCTTCCCATTTACTTCAATGGTTCCAGATTTTAACTGGCCATAACTCACTTCACCGTAGGTTCTGCCAATGCCGTTTGAGTAATCAAAACCATAATCTACAACCTGGGTAAAAAGCTCATCATCAGAAACCCCGGTGTAAGCAGCCATTTCCGCATTTAAAATCGGAATAGGGACTCCCAGTCCAACAGCCATGGTGTTGCCATAACCCAGGATGGAAATTCCTCGTATCCAACGGGCGGACATCTGTTTAAGATCACCCTGTACCATCATTGTTCCTGCAGGACGCACAGGAGTACCATTTCCATGCCTGGGTGCATTAGGATTATGCTGTGTGCCATGCCAGGTCACATACCCGATACCTCCACCCAGAAATATCCTGGTTCCGACACCAATGGTTCGATAATGAGGATCATTGAACAAGGGACTCAATTCACCGGCACTGCAGTAGTTGGCATTCCTGCAGTTTGGTTTTAAGGTTCCCATATAGGTATGAACAATCTTTTCCGATAGATTTACAGCACAATTGTAATTTTGATATCCATTTCTCGGGTTACAGAGCAGGGCATACGGAAGCTCATCCAATGTGAACTCCTTCTTCATCTTTCTTGCAAGATAACAATCCGTACCATAGGCCTTGGCTTCAAGAAAAACTTTCTTGCCAGCCAGCAGATCTTCGATAACATGCCCGCCGCCATAGCGAAACTCGCCGGGATACACCATGTTTAAGGGATCATCCTCCATAGGTTCTGTCGCACCAATATAGCAATCAACTGCTGCAAGGCCACCATAGGCGGAAACCTTATTGATCCATACCTTTGACGCCTTTATAGTAGGGGTCATCTGACCGAAATTAATAAAAGCCCCGGAAGAACACATGGGTGAAAACGTTCCGGTGGTAACAACATCCACCTCCCTTGCTGCACCTTCAGCACCCTTTGATTTCACAATATCAACCATTTCTTCAGCCGTGACAATTACTGCTTCACCGGCTTTAATTCTGGCATTAATTTCCTCGTAGGTCTTCTGTACTGGTTTGTCACTCATGACTTTTTATTCTCTTTTAGTAGAACCTTCCAATATTGATAACTGGTTGTGGTGTAAGTTTTCTTTAATTACAAAAAAATAGAATATATCGTGGCCTGAACGCTTATTCCAGTCCTTTTTTACAACTTGACATACTTTTTTCTTTACCCTACATTCCGTGGTCATTATTACCTTACAAAATAATTTCTTGTTTATTTCAAAGAAAATATTCTGATAAGGTACTTATACCCCCTCGGAGTCTAACGCTTACCTGTGGGGTGTTAAATTTTCAGCTTTGACAATCTCGTAAAAATTTTTATTTTTCGATGGCGTCACAACAAGGGAACTCCAAATGGCAAAAGCCAAAGACCTCACTAAGGTTCGAGACGGAATCGATACCATAGACAATACAATCCTTGATCTTCTCAAAGAACGCTTATCCCTGGCCAAAAATATTGGTCTGTTAAAAAACGAAAGTAAACGAGCCAAGTGGGATCCATTAAGGGAAAGACAGATTTACGATCGATTGAAAAAACAAAACCAAGGGGTCTTTCCAGACGAAGCGCTGCATTCAATTTTTCATGAAATTATTACTACCTGCAGGCTGTCCCAACAAAAAGTTTCTGTTTCCTACCTTGGGCCTGAAGCCACGTTTACCCATCTTGCCGGTGTAAAATACTTTGGCCATTCCGCAACCTACAGCCCATTGGAATCCATAGCAGATGTATTCTCCGAAGTGGAAAAAGGCAGGACGGAATATGGCATTGTACCGGTGGAAAACTCCATCGAAGGATCTGTTTTTTCCACCCTTGACTCCTTCATGAAATACAGAACCAAAATCTGCGGAGAAGTACGGATGGAAATCACCCATAACCTGGTGTGTCGATCAGGAGACATGGCTGACATCCAGACCGTGGCGTCCCATGCCCAACCACTTGCCCAGTGCCGGGAATGGCTTCGTAAGCATCTGCCATCCTGCCCCACACTTCCCGTATTTTCCACTGGTGCTGCAGCCCAAATGGCAGCCAACAATCCCAATATCGGTGCAATTGCATCGTCGCTCGCCATCAAAACCTATGATCTACAGGTGGTGGTTAAGGGAATAGAAGATTACCGTGGTAACACAACGCGCTTTCTGATTATTGGAAAAGAATCACCATCCCCGAGTGGAGCAGACAGAACATCTTTACTTTTAGGGATTAAGGAACGTCCGGGTGCACTCAATGAAATCCTAAGCGTTATTGCCCGGGCAGGCATCAATATGGCAAAAATTGAATCGCGTCCCATCAAAGGCAAGCAATGGAAATATCTCTTTTTCCTTGACCTGATGGGCCACATTGAAAATGAGAACATAAAAGATTGCTGTAAAACCCTCAGCGCACTCTGTTCTTATTTTGAATGGCTGGGCTCTTACCCAAGCTCTGACGAGTCATCCACCGATGCGTGACATTTGACCAACGCAGCCGGCCTGCTCTTCCGCAAGAGTATGGCCTTTGGGCTTATCAAGGATAGTTTGCCTGATGAGCCCTCTGATCTCGTCGTCTGTTCCGCCCTCGCGCAATAAAGTCTTCAAATCAGCCTCCCTGTCATGGAGGAGACAAGCTCGTAACTTTCCGGCAGAGGTTAAACGGAGGCGGTTACAGGTGTCACAAAAATGATGGCTGATCGGGCTGATAAACCCAACCTGTCCTTTTAATCCACCTGCCGTAGTCAAAGAATATACCCTGGCAGGACCATCCATTCTGCGGCCCGGCAGTGGTTCAAGGGTTCCAACAGTTCCAATCCACTCTTTTAACTCGTCCGAAGTCATATACGAAGACTTATCCCAGGTGGAGTTTTTACCAAGCGGCATAAATTCTATAAAACGAACCTGATACGCTTTCTCCACAGCAAGTCTTGCAAAATCCACAAACTCATCATCATTGACCCCTTTCATGGCCACCACATTAAGTTTGATATTAAAACCAAGTTCCGCAGCAGTCTCAATTCCCTGCCACACCTGATCAAAAAGATCCATTCCGGTAATCTCTTTAAAACGCTCCGGTCGCAGGGTATCAAGTGAAATATTCAATTTACGGATGCCGGCATCGTACAAGCCAGCCGCCTTTTCATGCAAAAGAACGCCATTGGTGGTCAAGCGGATCTCATCAAGCCCCTCAATCTGGGAAAGTGCAGTGATGAAATCCATGACCCCTCTTCGAACCAGGGGCTCCCCACCGGTAAGGCGTAACTTGTTCATCCCCATGTCGACTGCGAGCTTTACAATACGAAGTAACTCTTCATAACTGAGCAGATCTTCATGCTTTAATACCTGCAGTCCCCCCTCTCTGTCCACGGGCATACAGTAAATGCAACGAAGATTACAGCGATCAGTAAGAGAGAGGCGAAGATACGATATGGTTCGAGAAAACCTATCCACCAACTCACCGGTATTCTTTGTAGTTTGCTTCTGTTTATTCATAACTCCACACTCTTCAATTCTCCACTTTACCCTGCGCCATTGACTTTGGGAGCAAGGATTAATATATTGGCATCCTCTTACCCCGATTATTGTTTTTCTGCCAGCAGTTATTTAATCTGTTTGCAGGGACAGTAAAAACAGAAAATCGACAACACAAGATGCTCACCCTCGGAATCGAAAGCTCCTGCGATGATACTGCTGCTGCAGTATTGCAGGATAATTGCACCCTGCTCTCGTCTGTTCTCACAAGCCAGGATCAGATTCACACCCGTTTTGGAGGGGTCGTCCCCGAACTTGCCTCACGTTGTCACCTGGAATCCATTGTCCCTGTAGTAAATGAAGCGCTTAGCCGTGCCAAAACCACATTACAGAAAATTGATCTCATTGCGGTCACCCAGGGACCTGGTCTTATCGGTTCACTGCTTGTGGGATTTTCCTATGCAAAAGCACTCTCCTATGTGAACAAAACACCCTGTGTCGGGGTAGATCACATGGCAGGACATATACTTTCTGTTTTCCTGGAAGAAAAACAACCGGACTTTCCGTTCATTGCGCTCGTGGTCTCCGGAGGCACCAGTTCCATATACAGAGCTGATAGTTTCACCAGTTTTACCCTGCTAGGCAGAACTCGTGATGATGCAGCAGGTGAAGCATTTGATAAGGTAGCGAAACTTCTTGGCTTCCCCTACCCTGGCGGGCCGGTCATTTCACGTGAAGCAGAGTCAGGTAACCATGAGGCTATAAAATTTCCGCGTTCATGGCTGGAAAAAAATTCCCTTGATTTTAGTTTTTCCGGGCTTAAAACCTCAGTACTGAATCACTGTAACAGGGAGAAACAGAAAAACAACCCACTGCAGATTCCAGATATCTGTGCATCTTTTCAGGAAGCAGCAGTGGAAGTCCTGGTTGAAAAAACCCTGCTTGCAGCTGCGCAACAAAAAATTCAAACCATAGTTTTAGGAGGCGGAGTCTCTTCCAACCCGCGCCTGAGGCAGGTCATGCAAAAGCGCTGTAATGAGGAACAAAAGATGCTCTATATTCCCCGCCCAGGCCACTGCACAGATAACGGTGCAATGATTGCACTCGCAGGTGTTCACGCACACCGACACAATTCAAATTTTTCCTATGACCGGGACGTGTACTGCCGTTCGGTCCTGTCCTGAACACACCATGAATCTGAAACGCACATCTCGTTACTATTATTTAAAATTTACCCGGCTTCAAGGCGATCCCCAGTCTCTTGCATGGGGGACAGCCATTGGTACTTTTTTAGGCATCCTTCCTACAATTCCTTTTCATACAGTCTCTGTTGTTCTGTTCACCTTTCTGACACGAACCTCCACAATTGCCGGCTTCCTGGCAACCCTTATCTGTTGTAATCCGTTTACCTATGTCCCCCAATACTATTTCTCCCTGCTTATAGGTAACATGCTCACTCCCTATAATTTTAACTGGGAACGAATGAAAGGTGTGCTGGATATCCTCCTTGCCAAACCGGGATTTAGTGAATCTATCCATGCGCTTGGAGGACTCGGCTATGAAGCTGTCATTGTCCTTCTTGTCGGAGGTTCGGTTCTGGCTCTTCCTTTCAGCATTGCCAGTTATTTTCTTTCCTTGAGACTTTTTATCAAGGTTCGTCAAAAAAGAATGAAAAAACATATCTTAACCTGAGAGTTAACAATCCTATGACCCGCTATGGTGATACAAGAAAATCCCTCAAAGAAGAAAAACTTGCGCCCATAAAAGAGCTCGGCCAAAATTTTCTTGTTCACAAATCAACTGCAGAAGCGGTTGCACGTTGTGGTCAAATACATCCTGATGATATCATCATAGAAGTAGGCGTCGGCCTTGGTGCGCTTACGCAGCCCATTGCTGAACAGGCAGCCCAGGTAATTGGCCTTGAAGTGGACAGCGGCCTTGTGCGCTTCCATAAAGAAAAAAAAGATCTGCCGGCCAATGTAACCCTGCTTCACCAGGATATCCTGAAAGCGGATTTTGCAGAGCTGCACCGACTTAGTAAAGGGCCACTCAAAATAATGGCCAACCTTCCCTATTCCATTTCAAATCCTTTTTTATTTAAGCTGATCGAACATCAGGAAAAAATGGATTGGGCCACTGTCATGCTGCAAAAAGAGGTAGCCGACCGGCTGACCGCAGAACCAGGCACCAAACAATATGGAATCCCCACTGTTTTATTAAAAAGTTGTGCCACAATAAAATCCCTGCTCACGCTAAAACCTGCTGAATTTCATCCACGACCCAAGATTGATTCGGTTGTGGTTCGTATCGAATTTAGGGGCACAGAACATGACCAAGAAAGAGTCTACGACCGCCTGTTTTTTCAGAAAATTGTACGAGCTGCATTCAGCCAACGAAGAAAAACCCTTCTCAATACCCTCACTGCCGGAGGTTTTTTCAGACAGGCTGCAGGTGATGATAAAAAACTTGCAAAACAGCTTACTAAAGAGGCCATCATTGCAGGGGACATTACACCAGGTACCCGGGCAGAAGTTCTTGACCTTGATCAATTTATTGATCTTAGCCTGGCCTTTTCTTCTAAACTTAAAAGTGTTTCCCCCTAAAACACATAATCGTCAAGCTAAGAGATTTCCCTTGTCTGCCAACAACTTTTAACCAGTTGAGGTGATGATACAAAATGTGCTATTTTAAAATATTAATAATTAACCGTTGTCAATTGATTATTGATTATTAATAAAAAAATTTTGTAACTATTCAGCAAGGCAACCGGGGTGAAAATTCCGGCATTTATTTTAAAAGTAACAAAAAGGTCAACGTCTTGATTTTATATAATATTCACCTTTTGTTACTTAGAAGCGTGTTGTTGTTAAGGCATATAATTTCAAAAAGCACGTCATTCCCGAGGTAGTTATCGGGAATGACGAATTCTATGAAGTTTTAGCCCAAAAGAATATAAAATTCAGTGTCTGCAAAATTACGCTGAATAGTTACAATTCTTTTCAACAATCTACTGAAATAACAGCACAAATCAACAATCAATTATTAACGACTAATGACTAACGCTTAGCCTGACGGCTATGCCATAAAACATCCCAGGTATATTCCATGCAAAATTTTGTTTTTCACAATCCCACCAAAATCTTATTCGGTAAGGGCACAGTAGCTTCAATTGGTGATGAGACTGTACTGTTAGGAAAAAAAGTTCTTCTTGTTTATGGCTCAGGATCCATAAAAAATAATGGTTTATACGAACAGGTCATTCAATCGCTTCACTCTGCAGAGGCGACAATCATCGAGTATCCCGGAGTTCAATCAAACCCGGTTCTCTCCCATGTTCATACCGGGATAGAACTGGCCAAAGAAAACAACTGTGATGTGGTTTGCGCTGTGGGGGGCGGTTCTGTCATTGACGAAGCAAAAGCCATCTGTGCAGGAGCCACGGTTCAACATGATGTGTGGAAATTTTTCACCGGCAAAAAAAGTGTTCGAAATCCCCTGCCGCTCACCACGGTTCTTACCCTGGCAGCATCCGGTTCTGAAATGAATTCGGGCATGGTCATTACCAACACGGAAACGTCTCAAAAATTTGGTTTTGCCAATAAACATCTCTACCCAAAGACATCCATTCTTGATCCAACAGTTACCTGTTCAGTGCCTGCCGACTACACTGCTTATGGTGCTGTTGATGCTGTTGCCCATGTGCTGGAGTTTTATTTCACCACTGTAGATCCCTATACACCTGTACAGGATCGACTCATGGAAGGACTGATCATAAACGCCATGGAGAGCTGCGACAGAGTGCTACAAAACCTTAATGACTACAAGGCAAGAGCGGATTTGATGTGGACTGCAACACTTGCCCTGAACGGCCTCACCGGAGCAGGACTTGGCAAGGTCGGCTTTCCCATGCACATGATCGAACACTCCCTCTCTGCATTCTACAATGTTCCACACGGTGCTGGTCTTTCCGCTGTTATCCCAGGTTGGATGCGATATCATGCCAACCGGCAAGCGCCACGCTTTGCCCAGTTTGCTGAACGGGTTTTTGACATCAGGGAAGGAAGTGTTGAAAAAAAAGCAGAGCAAGGCATTGAAGCACTCAGCGCCTGGTTTACCAAAGTCAAGTCCCCGACCAACATCACAGCCCTGAATATCCCAGGCAAAGATATTTCAAAAATTGCGGAGAATGCAATGACTCTGGCTAAAGTGTGGAGAATGAAAGATTACAACGAAAAAAAGATAGAAGAAATTCTTCAGAAATGCTTATAAAAAGTTAGAAGTGATTGCGAGCAATTTGCTCAAACATCTTCACCAAGCCGGCACATAGTGTATAAAGAGATTTTATGTGCAGGTTTGTGCCGCAGCATTCATCAAAGAAAAAAGTAAGTTCCGAATCCAATTCCCTGTCAGGGGCTTGATAACAGATAAGAATGGGAATATGAGGAAAGGGATAGAGAACAAGCGCGATATCAGCATCAAAGCCCTCGACTTCCTCTCCCTGAAAGAGATCAACTATGTCGGCAAAAAGTTCAGGATGATTATCAGCAAGCTTTTTAAGCGGTGTTTCACAACGACTTCTGAACAGCCCACGCCAGTCAATGCCACCTTTGATCTCCCGGAAAGAGATCCAGTTCTGCGTAATTTGCTGATGACTGGAATGACAGAGATACGAAAGCAACGGTGCCTCAACCCAGGGGATAACATGACACTCTGATCGCACCAGACCGTTTCTGTCCACGTGGAAATCCTTGCCCAATGACCTCACACTCAACACATCGTTACAATAGTCCCCTCCTCTTTCCGTAGCCATTGCAGCAAAATCAAGCTTCTTTACCCGGGTCAGCAGTTTGGCCATGAACTCTGCCTGGGGTGACTCAGCCGTGGAACGTTTTACCAGGTTTACGGATAAAGCTTTTTTTGCATCTTCTGATAGAAAGGGACAATCATCCAGGTTTTTCTGCCCACCAATCACGGCAGCAGCAAAAGCCAGACAACTTGGCAACATGCACTGTTTGCAATTACTCTTTGCCAGAACCTTATATATTTCCAGAGGGGTTAAAACCTTCCCTTGCTCCATTCCGTCAATCGCTCCCATCACTCGCTAAAAATAAGCAACGGTGGTATAATTATGATGCTTAAGCAGGAACTGAAACTTTTAGCTATCGACAATACCATCAATTATAATATTTGATGCATTCGTAAAAACTCAGAATTCTATTTATTCCGTCATTCCCGCGAAGGCGGGAATCCAGTCATTTCAACGCGTTCTGGATTCCCGCCTTCGCGGGAATGACGGAGCTGGGAACTTTTTATGACGCTATCATATTTCAATCTAGCAACAACACAGTAAGGTTTAGAACAATGAAAGACAAGTATGATAAACAGGAAGGGTATTGCAAAATGCTCGGGCACTTTCTCACCTTTGATTACTGCAGAAGTGTAAACAAAGGGTTACCCTGCAGCAAAGTTCTTGACTGCTGGTTCCAGCGCTTTCCGATCCAGGAATATATCAATGAAAACTACTCGGCAGATGAACAGGCAAAAATATTTGAGCCACCAAAAACAAAGATATTGACTCTTACTGAGATTCTGGAACAAGCCCAGCAACGATTACAGGAAAAAAAATAAGGCTTCACGCCAAATTGCTTTTTTTCGTCACTTCTCCACTGTATTCACCAACACTTTCTTGTTCAAAGTCAAATGCACAATTTTGCCACTTTTCCGGGCAACCTGACAGGTACCGGGATAGGCATCCTGACCGCCATCAGAATTCTTGATAAAAATTGACAACGGCCTCTTCCAGAAAAAGTAGAAGAAATCATCATCCTCTGTCCGCTTTCTACAATTTGACACCTTGACCATACCTGCCGGCCTCTGGGCTTTATACTGTGCCTTGCATTTTTCTGCCGCATCAGCCCAGGAAATAGT
>JAOZQU010000051.1 GCA_029932055.1 Desulfocapsa sp. | reverse complement strand
GGGTACTGAAAAGTGGTAAAAAAATAAAATGAGTTTTATTCAATTTGATTCAAAAATATACGTTGCCGGACACCGTGGTATGGTTGGGTCTGCTATTGTTCGTAGATTAAAGCAGCAGGGGTTTGAGAATCTGGTGTTGCGTTCACGTGCAGAGTTGGATCTTCTGGATCAGAAAGCCGTTCAGGATTTTTTCAAGGAAGAACAGCTTGATTGTGTTATTTTGGCAGCTGCCAGGGTGGGAGGTATTCTTGCAAACGCAACATACCCAGCAGATTTTATTTATAGCAATTTGACAGTTCAAAATAATGTTATTCATGAAGCCTGGCGTTCAGGGATTCATAATCTTGTATTTCTTGGCAGTTCTTGTATTTATCCTAAATTTGCTCCTCAGCCAATGAAAGAGGAGTATCTGCTCTCTGGTGATCTGGAACCGACCAATGAGCCATATGCAATCGCCAAAATTGCCGGAATAAAAATGTGCGAAGCGTATAATCGCCAGTATGGGACTGACTATTTTGCAGTCATGCCCACAAATTTGTATGGGCCAGGGGATAATTATGAACTACAAAATTCCCATGTACTACCAGCCCTGATCCGAAAGATGCATGAGGCGAAATCTGCAATACAGAATGAAGTTGTGCTTTGGGGAACCGGGGGAGCACGCAGGGAATTTTTACATTGTGATGACCTTGCCGCTGCCGTAGTGTTCTTGCTGGCTCTTGAAAGGGATACTCTGTTTTCGTCCTTTCCCTTGCAGGGAGCACCTTTAATAAATATTGGGTATGGTAAAGATATCACTATCCTTGAGTTGGCAAATGAAATACGGAGTATTATAGATTTTTCTGGAGAGATTACCTGGGATGAAACAAAACCAGATGGGACTCCACAGAAGTTGCTTGATATTAGTCGAGTCAGCCAACTGGGATGGCAGCCCACCATTTCGCTATCCGATGGTATTCAAGAGACCTACCTGAAATATCTTACGGAAAAGGGTAGATAGAATGTCGAATCTTTTTTATAATTTCTGTTATATTAGATTGCTTACTGGTATGTTCACGTTTATAAAACGTGTCTTGTTTCCACGCTTGGAAGCTGTCCGGGAATAGAGGCCTTTTTCAGATCGAGGCATTTTAAAAAAAATAAATACAAGCATGTGGTCGATATTGCAGTAGTTCTGTGTTTTTTGTTTGATGCTTTGCATAAGGGATCTACTGTTTGATATATGTACGTATTTTCCAATAAGGATGAAATGATGAAAAAAGCGCTTATTACAGGTGTTACAGGGCAGGATGGTGCGTATCTTGCCGAGTTTTTGTTAAATAAAGGATATGAAGTGCATGGTGTTAAACGTCGTACTTCACTTTTTAATACTGATAGAATTGATCATCTGTATCAGGGACCGCATGAAAAACAGCGACGTTTTGTGCTCCACCATGGAGATATGACTGATTCCAGTAGTCTGCTCCATATCCTTCGCAAGGTGCAGCCCGATGAGGTATATAATCTGGCAGCTCAGTCTCATGTGGCAGTTTCATTTGAAGAACCTGAGTATACTGCTAATTCTGATGCTCTTGGCGCCTTGAGGATGCTGGAAGCAATCCGAACCATTGGTCTTGCCGAAAAAACTCGTTTTTATCAAGCGTCAACTTCTGAATTGTTTGGTAAAGTGCAGGAATCTCCGCAGACGGAAACGACTCCTTTTTATCCTCGTTCTCCTTATGCAGTAGCTAAATTATATGCATACTGGATTACCGTGAATTATCGTGAAGCGTATGGAATTTATGCTTGTAACGGTATCCTTTTTAACCATGAATCGCCAGTTCGTGGTGAAACGTTTGTCACCAGAAAGATAACTCGTGCACTGAGTAAGATCGTACTTGGTTTGAAAAAACATGTTCATCTTGGAAATCTTGATGCCAAACGAGATTGGGGCCATGCTAAAGACTATGTTGAGATGCAGTGGTTAATGCTCCAGCAGGAAGTCCCTGAAGATTTTGTTATTGCCTCCGGAAAACAGTACTCGGTTCGTGATTTTGTCGATGCTGCTGCAGCGGAACTCGGAATTACCATAAGATGGCAGGGAACTGGTGTGGAAGAACAGGGTATTGTTGATCAGGTGCAAAAGCTTGACAATAAGAATTTTGATGCAACAGCCCACGTGAAAGCAGGGGACGTTATTGTTCGGGTTGATCCTCGTTATTTTCGTCCAACGGAAGTGGAAACACTGCTCGGTGATGCAACAAAAGCCAAAGAGAAACTGGGATGGGTGCCTCAAATCAGTTTTAAAGAACTTGTTGCTGAAATGGTAAATTATGATGTGGAAGAGGCGCGTCGAGATGCGCTTTGTCAGGATAAAGGCTTCCGGGTGAATGTTTATAATGAGTAAGACAGCCCTTATCTTAGGCGTTTCCGGGCAGGATGGAGCTTACCTTGCCAAGTCCCTTCTCGGAAAGGGGTATTGCGTGGTGGGATCATCGCGTGATGCCCAGATGTCTTCTTTTGCTAACCTTGCCAGGCTTGGCATAAAGGATCATGTACAGGTTGAATCCGTTTCTTCCAATGATTTTCGCAGTGTCTTGCAGGTATTGAAAAAAGTTGAGCCTGATGAGATATATAATCTCGCAGGTCAGAGCTCTGTAGGCTTGTCATTTAGTCAGCCCATGGAAACCTACGAAAGCATCAGTGTTGGCACGTTAAATCTTCTTGAAGCCATTCGTATGCTTGAGATGCCTGTTCGTTTTTATAATGCAGGTTCCAGCGAATGTTTTGGCAATACTGATGGTGCAAGGGCAACCGAAGAGACTCCTTTTCGACCGCGCAGCCCTTATGCAGTAGCCAAGGCGGCTGCATTCTGGCAGCTGGCGAATTACCGTGAGGCCTATGATATCTTTGCCTGTTCCGGTTTATTGTTTAATCATGAGTCCCCTTTACGGCCGCAACGTTTTGTTACTCAAAAAATTGTGTGGGAAGCCTGTCAGATAAAAACTGGTAAACAGAAGAAAATGAGCCTTGGTAATATTTCCGTTAAACGCGACTGGGGATGGGCTCCTGAGTATGTTGAGGCCATGTGGTTGATGTTGCAGCAGGATAATGCGGATGATTTTATTATCGCCACTGGGCATACATATAGTCTGCAAGACCTGGTTGAAACTGTTTTTTCCTCACTTGACCTGAACTGGCATGATCATGTGGAACTTAATCCGGATTTGCTCCGCCCAACAGACATCAAAATTTCCCTTGCAGATCCGGGAAAAGCTGAACGGGAGTTGGGTTGGACAGCAAGCTATAAGATGAAAGAAGTCGCAGCCATGATGGTGGAAGAGTGTATGAAGGATATGTGAAGTGAACCTGTACTTCATAGTATAAACATGGGTGATTTTAAAGGTCGTCTTATTGCGCTTTGGTGCTATAGAGGGTTTGTCCTCAGTATGGTTGCCAGGGAGTTCCGCAGTCGGTACATGGGTTCTCTTCTTGGTAGTGTCTGGTCCATTCTTAACCCGTTGGCTCTGATTACCATCTATACAGTGATTTTTTCCAGGGTTATGCAGGCGAAATTACCAGGTATCGACGATACCATGGCTTACGGTCTTTTTGTCTGTGCCGGATTGTTGCCCTGGCTTTTTTTTGTGGAGCTTCTCAGTCGTTTTCCTAATATTTTTATTGAACAGGCAACCCTGCTTAAAAAAGTCAGTTTTCCAAGAATCACCCTCCCTGTTATTGCTCTCTGTTCAGCAACTATTAATTTTCTGATTATTTTCAGCCTCTTTCTTTCTTTTTTGTTGATCTCTGGTCGTTTTCCCGGTTGGGTTGTGTTGGGCTATATCCCACTTCTTATTATCCAGCAGATGTTTGTGGTGGGCTTTGGTATACTGCTCGCCAGTATCAATGTTTTTTTTCGTGATATTGGACAGTTTATCAATGTTATTATTCAGTTCTGGTTTTGGTTTACACCCATTGTCTATGTGGTGAGCATGTTGCCGGAAGATGCACAAAAGCTTCTGCCGTTTAATCCAATGACTGCTTTTGTTCAGGCCTATCAGGAGATTATTCTCTATGGCAGATGGCCTGATTTAATGCATTTTAAACTGCATTTTATTGGGGCTTTGATAGCACTGGTCAGTGGCTTTTTTGTCTTTCATCGCTTGGCGGATGAGATGGTGGATGAACTGTGACCAGTCAAATCAGCGTTCATAATCTGGGTAAAAAATATAAACGGTATTCCAATCGGTGGGCCAGGTTGAGTGAATGGATCAGTTTCGGGAAACATCAGGCCCATCAGGCTACCTGGATATTACGTAATCTTAATTTTGAGTTGGAACAAGGGGAATCTCTTGGCATTATTGGAGTGAACGGGGCCGGAAAATCCACCTTATTAAAACTCTTAAGCAAAACCTCTGTTCCCAGTGAAGGGACTGTTGATATCCGTGGCCGTGTTGCAGCTTTGCTGGAACTGGGTATGGGTTTTCATCAAGACTTTACAGGCCGCGTCAATGCCCTGATGACCTGTCAGATGATGGGCTACAGTAGTGAAGAAGCCCACGAACTTATCGACGCGATACGTGAGTTCTCGGAACTTGGGGATTATCTTGATCAACCCGTCAGGGTCTATTCAACCGGTATGCAGGTACGTTTGGCCTTTAGTGCTGCAACGGTCACCCGCCCTGAAATTCTCATTGTTGACGAGGCATTATCTGTGGGAGATGCCTACTTTCAACATAAATGTATCGCTCGAATCCGTGATTATCGTGACAAGGGAACGACTCTGCTCTTTGTCTCCCATGATCCCGGGGCAGTGAAATCCCTGTGTAAAAGGGCCATGTTGCTCGATGGCGGCGCAATTGTTCAAGATGGTGCTCCGGACAGCGTACTTGATTATTATAACTCTGTTATTGCCAGAAAAAACAATGAAGAGGAAATTCGTCAGGTTACAGGGGAAGGAGGGCGCGTTTCAACCCGCTCCGGCAATGGCAATGCGAGAATTGTGGATGTGGATATCACCAAACCTGAAGGTCAGTCAGTTCGTACGGTTCTTGTTGGTGAAAAAGTGCTTTTGCACTGTTCTGTGGCCTTTCATACGGACATGGAAAATCCCACAGTTGGAATTTTGCTTCGTGATAGGATGGGTAATGATGTGTATGGTACCAATACAAGCCATCTTGGTCATACGATGATGCAGGTACAATCCGGCGATCGTCTTGATTTTGTTTTTACCCTGTCCCTCAATATAGGTGTGGGGAACTATTCTTTCTGTGTTGCTGTTCATGGTGGGGATTCCCATTTGGAAGAGAATTGTGACTGGTGGGATAGATGTCTTGCTATACAGGTTATAGCAGGAGAAGAGCCTTCTTTTGTCGGTGTGGCTGCTCTTCCCGCAAAAGTTGATATTACCGCAGGCTCTGCCAAAATCTGAGAGGAGTTGCTTATGCTGGAAACACAAAATCCTGAAATTGATGTAGCACAGTTACTTGAAAAAATCAGTCTGGAGTTGAAACGGCAACAGGCAGGTAAGGGAAAGCAGAGGGGGATTCCCCAGGAGGAAGTCCAGGTGAATGATCCCTATTCCTGGAATCAACTCAGCGAGACCTTAAAAGTTGCGGAGCTCAATGTTAATGCTGGAGCTGAGGTCACCTCAATGCTTCATTATCGTGGCATAATGAAAAGAATAGCTCTTCTGTTCGGGAAAGTAACTATCTTTCTTGGCCGGGTTATTACCATCCCTCAGCGAAATTTTAACAGTTCCATTCTTCACAGTCAGAGGATTATGCTCGATGGTATTCGGGATATGAATCGCAATACTGCCATACTCGAAAGACAGATGGAACAGATTGAAGCAAAATCCAGACTGATCGATTATTTGAAAACCGGCCTCATTACGCAGGAAAGAAGGGTTTCTATTCTTCTGGAGGAGCTTCGCAGGCAGGTGAAAGCAGGAGATGCTGGAGAGAATGGGTCGCCAAAGAATCTGGAATCACCGGATATCCTTGATCCCTTGTATCTTGCCTTTGAAAATCAGTTTCGTGGTACCCGTGAAGAGATTCGGGAACGGTTACTTGAATATGTACCCCGGGTTCGTGCGGCTAATGCCGGAACAGAAGGACGAGAAATTCTCGATATTGGCTGTGGTCGCGGTGAATGGCTTGAGCTCATGAAAGATGAAGGACTTTCTGCAAGGGGTCTTGATCTCAATCATGTGCTGGTGCAGGAGTGTGTGGAGAAAGGATTTCAGGTGGAGGAAAGTGATGCTCTTCAGTACCTGCGTTCTCTGCCGGATAATTGTCTTGGCGCCATTACCTCATTTCACCTCATAGAACATCTTGACTTTGAGACTCGGATCGCTCTTTTTGATGAGAGCGTGAGGGTTTTGAAACCAGGAGGATTTGCCCTGTTTGAAACACCAAATCCGAGAAATCTTCTCGTTGGTGGCTGTAACTTCTGGGCTGATCCAACCCATTTACGTCCCCTGTACCCGGAAACACATCAGTTTCTCATGGAATATAGAGGGTTCTGCAACGTGGAACTGCTTTTCCTGCATCCACATGAGGGGGAGCAGCGTCTGCCTGAAGAAGAGGCGCCTCTGTTGGCAGCTCGCCTCAATGAAGTACTGGCCTGTGCCAGAGATTACAGCATAGTTGGATATAAGGCATGAAACCGGTTGCTTTTGTTATCCCCTGGTTTGGGGAGAACCTGAAAGGCGGTGCGGAACAACTTGCCTGGCAGGTCTCTAATCGATTGGCAAAGAGAGGTCATGCCGTCGAGGTTCTCACCACCTGCTGTGCTTCTTTTCTTGATGATTGGTCAACCAATCACCTGTCAGCCGGTAAGGAGCAGGTGGGTGAGCTGCTGGTACGAAGATTTAAAGTTGATAAACGAAATGGGGAGTTGTTCAACCATGCCAACAGTCATGGTCTGGCTGTTCCTGTTGAAAACCTTCAGGCTGGAAGTAATCCCTTTACCTTTGGCACCGGAGATCTGTTTGTTGCTGAGAATATTAATTCGTCGGCTCTTGAACGCTATCTGAAGCGAAATCAAAAAAAGTATCATGCCTTTGTTTTTCTACCCTATCTCTATGGTGTTATTTTAAACGGTCTGCCCCTTGTTGCTGAAAAATCATGGCTCCAACCCTGTTTGCACGATGAGGTGTACGCCTATCTGCCCGATGTCGAGAAAATTATGCGGCAGTGTTGTGGAATCCTCTATAATTCACTTGGTGAGGCGCGTCTGGCCCATAACCTGTTTGGTCCCGGTATCCTGAGAAAAGGTGAGGTTGTAGGAGTTGGAGTTGAAAGTTTTGATCTCACCCATATAGCGTTGCCAACCCGGGTGGCAGGTCTTGACCTTGACCGGGGAAAATATGTTCTCTGTCTGGGACGGCGTGACAAGACAAAAAATACTGCTATGCTTGTGGCAGCATATCAACAGTTTCGAAACAGCCATCCTAAAACTTCGCTGAAACTCATTATTGCAGGTCCCGGTGAAGAACAGTTTGGCGTTTCAGCCCAAGGCGTTCATGATCTTGGGCTTGTTTCGGAACCGGATAAAGAGGCCTTACTTTCCGGCTGCAGAGCATTATTTCAGCCCAGCAGAAATGAAAGCTATTCACGTGTCATCATGGAGGCCTGGTTTTATAATAGACCTGTGGCTGCCCATGGTGCCTGCCTGGCAACAGCCATGGCCGTTGAGGCTGCAGGCGGTGGCTGGCTGGCTGAAAGTCGAAAAGAGTGGAGTCGTCTCTTTCATCAGCTGGAACAGCTGGATGAAGGGCAGTTACAGGAATTTGGTAAAAAGGGCAGGGAGTATGCCCGGCAGTATGCTGAATGGGATGCTGTTATTGATCGTTATGAATCCGTCCTTGAGCTTCATTCCACAGTACCAGACAAGCACGACGCCATGCCCCGGAGAGCGTTGCAGACTATTCATCAACTCACTCCCGGATTTGCTTATGGTGATGCCATCAGTAACCAGGCCATTATTATCCGTGAACTGCTTAGGAAGAAAGGCTACCAATCAGAAATTTTCACTGAACATCTGGATCCGCTAATGGTTCATGAGGCCAGTCTCTTTAAGGACGGAAAAGGAATCAAAGGGGATGCCGGTCTTATGTATCATCACTCCATTGGTTCCGGTCTCACTGACTTTGTCATCAATCATCCCGGCCCTAAAAGCTTGATCTATCACAATGTGACGCCTCCTGATCTTGTTCGTGATCTGGAACCGGAACTGGCCAAAATTCTTGAACAGGGATTGAGTGATCTGAAGCTGCTGGCACCGCATTTTCCGGTCAGTGCAGGAGATTCCCGCTTTAACAGCCGCGATCTTGAAAAGCACGCGTTTGTAAATCCTGCGGTTTTGCCCATTTGCGTTGCCCCTGAAAAATGGAACATCCAGGCTGATCCCAATATGATGGCAAGGCTTCAGGACGGGAAGGACAATATCCTTTTTGTCGGACGCCTTGTGGCAAACAAGTGTCAACATGATTTGATAGAGGCTTTTTCGGCCTATCGTTCCATGTATGGGAATTGCAGGCTTATCCTGGTGGGTGGTTTCATTGAAGAGGAGAGTTATTACCAGTCCTTGATGGAACTGGTTCGTTCCCATGGGCTTGAGGGGGATGTACTTTTTGCCGGCAAAGTTCCGGACAGTACCTTGCATGCCTGTTATCGCTGTGCACATCTGTTTTGGTCTATGAGTGTTCATGAAGGATTTGGGGTGCCTTTGATTGAGTCCATGTGGTTTGATATTCCGGTCTTTGCCTATAAAAGTTCTGCGGTTCCAGAAACATTAGGGGAAGGTGGGCTTCTTTTCACAGATAAACAGGATTTTAAACAATTGGCCATAGCTGCAAGATTTCTTATCCATGATTCTGATTTACGGAATACAATTATTGCAGGACAGCAATCTCGAAGAAAAGTATTTTTACCGGAAGCCATAGAGCCAAGCCTGGACACTCTGCTCAGGGGGATGAATGGCTAAAAAGTGGTGGGAGATCTTTGTCGTGTTTCTGGCTTTGCTGATCCTGGCCATTGTTTCCACGTATCCCCTGATTCTTCATTTTGACACCGGCATTCCCTATTCCCCATTTGGTGGCGCAAAGGTATGGAACAGGTCTGGCGACCAGATTCAACTGATGTACTGGTTTTGGCTAGTCAAAGAAAATTTTTTAGGCCATGTTCCCTTTGACTCAAATCCTTTTGAGTTTAATATGGCTGTTCCGTACGAAACCTCCGGCCTGAATACTATCCCCCTCGCTTTTTTGTATATGCTGTTCAGCCCTTTTGGCGATATCGCAGCATACAATAGTACCATCATATGTTCATACCTGTTTGCCGGCGTATTTATGTATTTATTGGTGCGTTTATATAGTGGCAGTCGTACCGGGGCCATACTTGCTGCTATCATTTTCACCTTTGCTCCCTCCCGTATACGCGGTTTTACCGCAGGGCACGGGTATGGCTTTTTATATTTCTGTTATCCTTTTATTCTCTATTTTCTTGAAAAGGGTATTCGCTCTAAAAAGATTCGCTACGGTCTCATTTCCTCCATTGGCCTCATTGGCCTTTCCATGTTGGAACCCCATCTTATTTATTATTTCTGTGTGTTTTTAGGGCTGTATATTCCAGTTCGGATTATTTCTCTGGTACCGGGATGCAAGGATGAGCATGCATCTGTCCATTATGAGAGCCCGGCTCCTCTTGTGTCTTTGGCTTTGATCTGGGGTGCGGGAGCTGCTGTTTCAATATATTCGCAATGCTTCTTTTCCGTAAAAGAGCAAACGCCATTTTTTACATCGGTTTTCTGGTGGATTATTGCCCTATACCCCCTGGCCTTTGTCAGCATTTCATTGTGTCTCAGCGCTCTGTACCAACGCGTAAGCTGTCTTCATTTTCAGGAGAGTCTGTGGCTTGAGGCAAAATCACTCATGCCGCTGTATCTCTTTCTAGCATTAAGTGTTGCGCTTGGATACAGGTATCCAATACATACTGATAGTATCGTTTTCTCGTCGGTTGCAGTGGTGGTTTTTTTGAAGTTGTGGCTTCTTCGTATGCATTTCTATTCAATGTTCCAATCCTTGCTAAAAGGTGTTTGGGCAAAATGGAGGGCTGTTCTACCCATACTGCCACTTGTGTTGTCAATGGCTGGGATTGTCAACTGGATGGCCTCCTCAAAAGTTGAGCGGGTTGCAGCAACCATTGCCGGTGGCGGTAGGACTCTTGGTGATGTCGGGTTGTTTTCAGCCAGCTTGACAGATCTTTTTTCCTCCATCAGTAATGTGTATATAGGTGTTGTCCCTGCCGTACTATGTGGTGGCTTTCTGGTCTGGTTACTGCTGCATGCCCTGTTTGCAAAGAACGATGAGAAGTTTACAGGAGAGGCAGAGCTGTTGGCTCTTTTTTATATGACCATAGCTTTGTTCTGTTTGATTCTGTCACTGGGCCTCGCCTTTGGCAATGTCTCTCTCTATGCACTGTTTTTTCATTATTTCCCGTTTTTTCATTATCCGCGGGTTTCCGATCGTATCATAACCCTTGCCCTGTTTGGTCTGGCGATTGTCTCCGGGTATGTTGTGAAAAGTATTCTGCAGCGTTGTCAGGGGAAAGTCAGTTTTACCGCTGTGTCGCTGGTGTTTTTTGTTGCCATGGGATTGCAGCTGAAAGATTATAATATCTTCAAACCCATGGGAATAAACATTCTTGATAAAGGGCAGGATATTTATACATATGTGAAGAAAAATATCGGGGATGGCATGTTGCTGGAGATTCCATTCTGGCCCGGGGATTCACATCAGTCATCCCTGTATCAGCACTATATTATGCTGGATCGTATACCAAGGATAAATGGTTGCAGTCCCATGGTATTGAAAGAGTATATCGATGACGTATTCACACCGTTGGCCAGTATCAATCAGGGGAGGTTGGACAGGAAGCAGTTTGAGTTGTTGCATGAACTCGGAGTGAAGTATGTGACGGTGCATGATAATCGAGATGTTTTTTTGGAAAAAGTAAGTCCATTTGTGCCCTTGACTACCGTCAGACGTTTGGCGAACTCTCCCTATCTTGAGTTGTTGGATATTGACAACAGTATGCATTTTAAAACGTGGAAAGGACGCAATGTGCGTTTGTCCCTGTTCCGTGTGAGAGGTAAAGAGAGTGTTCAGGAGAGTGATGAGCAGGCATGGTATGATATGCCCTATTTTTATGATGTGAATTGGCGATTACATCAGCAGACAGGTGAGCGTGTGGCTGATAGCAGTATCGGGAAAAATGTTTTTCAAGCCAGTGAGGGGAAAGATAAAGCCGGTTTTCTGGTGTACGGCCCATATGATATCTATTCTCCCGGAGAGTATCTCAGTACGTTTTCACTCTCTGCAGAGGGAGAAACAGATGTCAAGCTTGCCAGAATAGAGGTGAGTGCTGCCCAGGCGAATGGGGACGTAACAGTGCTGGCTCAACAGTTCATTACAGGCATTGGTGGTAACAGCGGTTATATACCTGTTGTCTTATCGTTTGCCATAAAAGAAGAAACAAAGCTTGAGTTTCGTGTTTTCTTTTATGGCAAAGGGCTGGTACGTGTGGAAAAAATCAAGGTGAATAAGCTTGGTAAATCCAAAGCATTGTATCTGCTTGAAGCCGAGAAGATGGTGGGGAATACCGGTGCAGTGGTCAGTGTTCTTGAATCTTCCGGTGGCACCGTTGTGCAGGCTGTGCCTCGCAGAAATGAAAAAGGTGTAATGGTTTACGGTCCTAACAAGAGCTACGGAAAAGGATTGTACACGGCACGTTTTTTTCTTAGAACTATTGGCAAGGCTGATCATAAAAATATGGATAGCGTGGTTGCAAAATTGTCAGTAACAGATGGCCAGTCCATAACCCGGTATGCGGCTCAGGAGGTCAACGTTTCTCAACTCAACAGCATATCGTTTTCTGCCATAGATGTGGAGTTTGAGCTGCTTCGTTCTGATGATCTCAGCTTTAAGCTATATTTTACGGGCAGGGCAGGTCTACAACTGGATAAAATTGAGATCCTGCCGCAATGAAACAGAGAATCAACTGGGTTGATTACGCCAAAGGGATTGGTATTATACTGGTTGTCTATGCTCATCTGTTGAGTAGTGGCCTTCATGCCGGACTTGCTATCCCAGAGCATTTTTTTCTTCTCTCGGACAGCACTGTGTATGGTTTTCATATGCCCCTGTTCTTTTTTCTGGCCGGCCTGTTTGCGCGTCAAAGTCTGCTGAAAAGAGGTGTCGGGGATTTTATAACGGATAAATTTCGATTTATTGCCTATCCCTATCTTGTATGGTCTCTTCTTCAGGGAAGTGTTGAGCTGTTTTTTTCACAGCAGTCTCATCGAGGGATGAATGTCTCCGATCTCCTGAGCATTCCCTATCTGCCCCTGGGACAGTTCTGGTTTTTGTACGCTCTTTTTCTGATGTATACGGTGTATGCCCTTTTGAGCTTCTTGAGAAAGGCTGCTCTTGTCCTGTTGATTCTTTTGGCTTTGCTGCTGTTTGTCTATCCCATACCCAGTGAAATCATGGCATTACACGGATTCTGCACAGGGTTTCTTTTTTTTGTTATTGGCCTGTTAGTGAAGGAATACTCTGCTCATTGGCAGAGATATTGTCTTCCTGGGTGGGCTACCCTTGGGACCTTTTTTCTTTTGATAATGTCATCGTACACTCTTTTTGAATATACTATTGAGCCGACACGATTAACAGACGGTTCTCATCCATGGTATTTTCTTTTCCTTGCATGTCTTGGAATTCTTTTTTGTATAGGCCTGGCTCAGTATCTTGCAAAGAAAAACTGTTGTGGAGTCATAAAGATTCTGGGTGTGCATTCCATACAGATTTATCTTGTTCATATGCTGGCAGGGGTAGCCGTCAGAATTATTCTTTTGAATTTCTTTTCCATTGAAAATCCGGTATTACATATGATTACCGGTGTGAGTTGTGGTCTGTTTGTACCCATTGTGCTGTACAAAACAGCCATGAAAGTTCGTTTTCCTTACCTGTTTGAATTGCAGAAGATACCTTACAAGGGATAAAAACAAGAAATGATATTTGTAGATGGTCACGTTCATATATATGATTGTTTTGATGTCGATCTCTTTCTGGATGCGGCTTTGAATAATTTTCAAAAAGCAGCAAAACAGTATGAGAGTACTGGGCAGGCATCCAGTTTTGTATTGCTTCTTACTGAAGGGAAAAATGAAAATTGGTTTAAACAATCGCTCGCCCTTCTTGATAAAAAAGACCAGAAAAATGAAAATATTTCTGCAAACTGGCGACTGGCGAAGACAGGAAATCCCCATACTTTGATGGCGTACCGAAACAAGTCACCAGAGACAAATATTCACCTTGTTGCCGGTCGCCAGCTGGTAACAAATGAAAAGATTGAAGTTCTTGCGCTATATGCTCAAAACAGCATTAGTGATGGCCTGTCGCTTATAGAAACTGTTGCTGCAATACAACAGGAAAATGCGATTCCTGTATTGCCATGGGGGGTAGGGAAGTGGATTGGTGCAAGGGGAAAAATCATAGAGGCCTTTCTTGCTGCCCATGAAACCGGCATATTGTATTTAGGTGATAATGGCGGACGTCCCAGCCTGTGGCCAAGGCCCACATTATTTTGTCTGGCTGAAAAGAAAGGTATTGCTGTACTGCCCGGCAGTGATGCACTCCCTCTTAGAAGTGAAACCCGTCGTGTCGGTGGTTTTGGCTTTTATCTTGATGACGCATTATCTCAAGAGAAAGATCCTTGCACCTTCCTGAAACATGTTTTGTTATCTCAAAAGGCACCAATTGTTCCTTTTGGTCATCTGCAGAAAAATTACCTGTTTATGATGAACCAACTGCGCCTCCGCCTTTCCCCTGAGTCTCCTGGAATTGATCTATGACCATACGTGATCTTAAAAAACTCAGCTCAGAAGTGTATGATGTGCTTGTTGTGGGAGGTGGAGCCCATGGGGCCACAGTCGCGTATCATGCAGCAAAGGCAGGATATGCTACTGCACTTGTAGAAAAGGGTGATTTTTGTGGAGCGACATCTGCCAACAGTTTAAAAATTCTTCATGGTGGTCTCCGTTATCTGCAGCATTTAAATATTCAAAGAATGCGACATTCTATTACTGCCAGGCGGGAAATGATGCAGTTGGCTCCCCATCTTGTGCAGCCCTTAGCATGTTTGATGCCGCTGTATGGCAAAGGATTGCGCGGCAAAAGAGTTATGCAGACTGCGCTTTTCTTAAACGACTGTATTGGGTGGGATAGAAATCAAGGATTGCCTGCAGAAATTCGTTTGCCTGGAGGACATATTCTCTCAAAAAATAAATGTCTGGAAGCTGTAGCGGATCTTGAAAGGAAAGATTTGCACGGTGCCGCAGTCTGGTATGATGCCTTAGCTATTGATACGGAACGGTTGATTCTCGAGTATATTCTGGAAAGTATCAAATATGGGGCAAGGGCAGCAAATTATAGTGAAGCAACGGCCCTTGAAAAAGGAGATGACGATTTTTACCATGTGACCATTCGAGACCTGTTCAGTAAAGAGCATTATCATGTTAAAACTAAGTATATTGTGAACGCAGCAGGACCTTGGTTCGAACAGCTTGCCCGGAACACTGAAAAGAAAATCAAAAATCAGAAGTGGGCTCTTGCCTTAAATCTTGTCTCAAAAAAGAAAATTTTTGATGAGTATGCTGTGGCCCTTGAAGGTATAAGCAAATATGCAGACAAGGATGCAATTATAAAACGGGATAAACGGCTTTATTTCTTTGTTCCATGGCGTGGCCACACCATGATTGGCACTGAATATGTTGCCAGTAATGCAAGTCCGGATAGTTTGCAGGTAACACGTGAAATGATTCAGAACATGGTGGATGAGGTGAATTCCATTTATCCATCTGCTGCGTTGCAATATAAAGATATTTCTTTTTATCATGCCGGTTTGTTGCCCATGCGCGATGAATCCGGGGAAGGCAATGTCCAGCTTGAGAAAAATTCATCTTTTTTTGAACAGACAGCGCAAAATTTCAGTAGGGTCATTACCATTAAGGGTGTGAAGTACACCACGGCCCCACGTATTGCCCATGAGATTGTACGGTTTTTAGGCGGAAAATTAAGCCTTAAGCAAAGCATAAGAAAAGTGCCTGCTGCTGTTAAACCTTCCGTACCTTTGAATGCGGATCACAAAGAGTTACTCCATTTACTCGAAAACAGGTATGGGCCAAGAGCATTGCACATTCTTTCTTCTATCCAGGCTGAAGAAGATGACAGCATCTGGATAGATGAAGCAGCCGGTTTGTTGAAGGCGGAATTGGAATATTTGATTAATGAAGAAATGGCCTGTAGGCTTGCAGATGTGATTTTTCGCCGTACAGGGCTTGGGACAGCAGGATGCCCTGATCGCAACTTGTTAAAAAAGATAGCCGAATGCATGGGGGAAGATCTTGGCTGGGATACAACCCGGATAGGCCAGGAGATTAAAAATGTAATGCATCGCTATCTCCCCTTAGATTTATAGAAAGAGAGTAATATGTCAACTCACTTAACAGAAACTGCTGATATTGAAACCGCCTCGGACGATTATGCCTCTCGCTTTTCAGGGTCGGTTGGTGAATATTTTCTTGATGTCCAGGCTCAATTAACGTTGGAGCTTTTGCAGGATATGCCTGGGGCCTCTGTGTTGGATGTGGGCGGTGGACATGCGCAACTTACCACACCACTTGCGCGGAACGGTTATAACGTGACAGTGACCGGAAGTGCTGATATCTGTCGCGCACGACTGGATAAATGTTGTGAAAAAGGAAGTTTTTCCTATCTGACATGTGATTGTTTGAACCTGCCATTTGAGGATAATCACTTTGATGTTGTCATGGCTTTTCGCCTCTTGCCCCATGCTGATCAGTGGCAGAGGTTGATTAAGGAAATGTGTCGTGTGGCAGGAAAGGCCGTGATATTTGATTATCCGGATAAGAGAAGTGCAAATATTTTATATGATATTTTGTTTGATCTGAAAAAGAATCTGGAAGGTAATACCAGGACATATACACTGTTTTCGAGAAAAGAGATTAGCCATGAACTGCTGTCAAATCATTTTGCTGCTCCAAGGCTGAAACCTGAATTTTTTATGCCCATGGTTATTCACCGGAAATTAAAGGCTCCTGCAATTTCCAGGTCAATGGAAACTTTTTTCCGAATGACAGGGCTGACCAGCTTATTCGGATCACCTATTATTGTGCGCAGCGACATCAAAGCATTTTAACCGTTTACGATTTGATATTCTCTTGAAGATTCTTATTTTAGCTCCCCAACCATTTTACCAGGAAAGGGGAACTCCTATAGCCGTAAAACTTCTGGCCCAGACCCTGGTCGATCAGGGGCACGATGTCCACCTGCTGGTCTTTGCGGAAGGTGAGAGAATTAATCTATCCGGCGTCACCATTCACAGACATGTCAGGCTTCCGGGGATCTCAGGCATTAAGCCTGGATTATCCTTGAAAAAACTTGTTTGTGATTTCTTTTTGTTTATCAAATGTATCCAACTTGTAAGAAAACAGAACTTTCAACTCATCCATGCTGTTGAGGAGTCTGTTTTCATGGCGCGAGTGATAAAAAAGATTTTCAAAATTCCGTATGTATATGATATGGACTCCTGTATGTCTGTGCAACTGATGGATAAATTTCCGTCTTTAGGGATTGTTCGTCGAGCTATGGAGTGGATGGAGAAAGGTGCAATAACCGGCAGCAATGGAGTCTTGCCGGTGTGTGAGGCATTGGAAAATATAGTAAAAAAGCATGCTTCTGATAAACTTGTTGTGAGGCTTGAAGATATCAGTCTCCTTGAAAGTGGAACTGAGGGTGACGAAGATCTTCGGCAAACGCTAGGGATTGATGGAATAGTCCTGATGTATGTGGGGAACCTTGAACAGTATCAGGGGATTGATCTGCTGCTTGAAGGTTTTAAAGAGGCGCTGTCCAGGAAAAGTAGTCTTTATCTTGTCTTGATTGGTGGCAATAAAAAGGATATTCAGTTCTATACTGAACGAAGCAGGCATCTTGGAATTGCTGCAAATGTTTTTTTCTGTGGTGGACGACCGGTAAATCAGCTCGGGTATTATTTGAAACAAGCTGATATCCTTGTCTCTCCAAGAATTCAGGGCAACAATACCCCTATGAAAATTTATTCCTATCTTGATTCTGGACGAGTTGTTCTGGCAACGAATTTATCAACACATACTCAGGTGATGGATGAGCAAATTGCCTGTCTGGTTGAATCTGAATCACAGGAAATGGCAAAAGCAATAGTTGCCCTTGCAGAAGATACAAAATTGCGTGAACGTCTTGCACGAAAAGCTCAGCAACGCGTGCAGGATGAATATTCATTTCCTGCTTTTAAAAGGAAATTGAAATTATTTGGAAGCAGTTAGATGGAATTTCATTGACCCAGT
>JAOZQU010000250.1 GCA_029932055.1 Desulfocapsa sp. | reverse complement strand
TTATCAACAGAGGCCAAGAATAATGTACTTCTGCACATGTCTTCTGCCATTGATGAAAAACGTGATTTTATTCAAGCTGAAAACAAAAAGGATCTGGCTGCAGGCAAGGAGAAGGGGTTATCTGCTGCCATGCTTGATCGCCTGGAACTCTCTGACAATGTTATAGAATCCATGATGAATGGCCTTGCTGAGGTCGCTGCATTGCCTGATCCTGTTGGCGAAATTGAAAAGATGGTGAAACGGCCAAATGGGCTCATGGTTGGACGTATGCGTGTGCCTTTAGGTGTCATTGGTATGATCTATGAGTCACGTCCAAATGTAACAGTTGATGCTGCTGCACTCTGTCTGAAAGCCGGGAATGCAATTGTATTACGTGGCGGCTCAGAGGCCATTCATTCAAACAGGGCACTGGCTACTGTTCTTCAGGAGGCCCTTGATAGTCAGGGAATCAGTGCTGATGCCATTCAGGTTATCCCTGTAACTGATCGTGAGGCCGTAAATGTCATGCTCAGTCAAGATGAGTATATCGATCTTATCATTCCTCGCGGCGGTGAGGGGCTTATTCGTTTTGTTTCCGAAACTTCCCGTATTCCGGTTTTGAAACATTACAAGGGGGTATGTCATATTTATGTTGATCGTGATGCCGATCTCATACAGGCAACTCCCATTATTATCAATTCCAAGGCACAACGACCCGGGGTTTGCAATGCTCTGGAAGGTTTACTCATTCATAAGGATATTGCAGAAGAATATCTTCCTGCTCTAGCTGCGGAGCTCCGGAAAAATGTTGTCAGGATGCTTGGTTGCAGTGAATCTGTGAGAATAGTAGCAGATATCACACCTGCCATGGATAGCGATTGGGGCACAGAATTTCTTGATCTTATTCTCTGCGTAAAAGTGGTACAAAACATGGAGGAAGCCTTTTCCTACATTGATAAATATGGCTCTCAGCATACAGAAACTATACTTACTGAAAATTATTCAAATGCTCAGAGATTTTTAAATGAAGTAGATGCATCAGCAGTGATGGTAAACGCTTCTACAAGGTTTAATGATGGTGGCGAGCTTGGCCTTGGAGCAGAGATAGGAATAAGCACCACCAAACTCCATGCTTATGGCCCAATGGGACTTGAGGAGTTAACCACCAAAAAATTTATTGTATACGGGCAGGGCCAGGTCAGGCGTTGAAACAGAAAACAGGCATCTTGGGCGGTACTTTTGATCCTGTCCATTATGGTCATCTTGCACTTGCTGAAGCTGCAGGAAAACTGTGCGATCTTTCTGAGATTGTTTTGATTCCTGCAGCTGTCCCACCCCATAAACAAAACAGACAAATTACAGATTTTTCCCATAGAGCGGCCATGCTCGAAATTGCAGTGAAGGAAAAACCGACACTGCATGTCTCCACCATTGAAAAAATTCTTCCTTGTCCTTCTTTTACCATAGACACCCTGCAATATCTTAAGCTTCACTCCGGAGTCGATCTTGAGTTGTTTTTTATCATTGGAGCCGATGCTTTTCTTGATATTCTTTCATGGAAGAACTATCAGGAAGTTTTGTCAGCAAGTCATTTTATTGTGTTTTCAAGGTCTGGGAGCAGGAACAAGAAACTGCATAAACTGTTTAATCGTTTGGGTTACAGCAAGGGGGAGGATTCCTGGCATCACGAGATATTTCAGAAATCTATCTTCAGTTCTTCTCTGTCTCTGCCAACTGTTTCTTCATCAGAAGTGCGTGCACAGGTAGCTAAAGGGCATTCTGCCATCAAGCTGACTCCCAAAGAAGTCTGTAAATATATCACTGACCATCACCTTTATTCCTTGTAACTATTTTTGCTGATGGCCCAATACCAAATTTACAACAGCAAACTTTAGGAAAAGTTTGACTTCTACTCACTTTTAAATGCTATACTATAACTATCCTGAAACGTATTGGAGATAGTTCAATTTATATCATCTCCCTGTCAATCGATATATAAATAGATAGATTGTAACTTCAGGTGCTAACCCAAAACTTCGATTAACCTCAGAATGAATAAAAGTAATCTGTCGGAACCATACATTAAACTGCTAGTCGTTGACGATTCATGGGTCGTACGAAAAATATTGCGCGTTACGCTTTCCCAAAGAGATGATGTGAAAATAGTAGGGGAAGCCAGTAATGGTATAGAAGCATTGGAAATGATCCTGAAGTTGACACCAGATGTTATTCTTTTAGACATGGAAATGCCAATGATGGATGGCATGACCACCCTGCAGCACCTCATGATCCATACTCCAACTCCAACTATCATGCTCTCCAGCCTGAGTGAATACGGGTCAGCACGCTGTTTTGATGCATTGAAATATGGGGCGGTTGATTTTGTCAGTAAAAACAGCTTTTTTCAGAGTATGGACAGTGCCTCACACAGCAAACTTGTTTTTGCGAAAGTGTTTTATGCAGCCCAGACAGCCGTGAAAACAATTGACCCTATGTATATGGGCCCGGGATCCGGGGCGTTTGCTAATAAGGGGAAAGAAAAAGTTATCTTTTGTGAAGATTGTGGTGCGAGACATATCATTCACAACTGGAATCAAAAACTGTCGAGTAAAAAATGTTTGAAATGCGGGGATGAGATATCTCTGCTTCCGAACAAGCGATACCTACGGATGAATTATATCACCATCGTGGGCTGTGGAAAAAGCGGCTATGCGAATCTTTTGAAAATAATTCCATCTCTGGATCCGCAAATGGGCGGTACACTGTGTGTTATGATCCTTGATAAACCCCGGCATGTAGAGTCATTTGTGAAGTATCTCGATTCCATCAGTGACCTGGAAGTCGTCATGGGGACAAACGGAATAACACTTGAGGGTGGCAGTTGCTATGTGTTCTCAGGAGCAGATGAGGTATCTTTTTCTCCATATTCCGGAAACTATTCTGTGCAGATTGAACCATACACCAGCCAAGGCAGACCTGGAAGTATTGATAGACTCATGTTCTCTGCATCCACCATCTTAAAAAATTGTGTTTCTGGAACGCTGCTTTCAGGCTCTGAGACTGATGGCAATAAAGGAATGGAAGCAATTTTACGAGCAAATGGAACATGCATGATTTTAAACCCTGACTATTGCCTGCAAAAAAATATGACCAGAGAAGCGATTAGACACCTCAATTTACAGAGTGATCTTGATGAGGCAGCCCTTGCTATCAAAATTCAAGAAAATCATTTTACCAACAAAGAAAAAGTGATGACTGCCTGATTGTTTTCTATCCCCCTGATAAGGGGAAAAGTCCTTTTTTCATCTCCCCTGTCATAAGAAAGTGAACTTTGTATGGACAAGCTCGCAAAATGATCAGGAAGCATCTTAATCTCCTCCAATTCGGTAGTGTTTAATATTGCCCTTGCACACCTCTACTTGGCTCTTTTGCTCTTTCCAGTTAGGTGTAGGCAAAGAGGGTAGCAGAGTGGTGATGAACAACCCTTCCCATTGTGCGAGAAATCCCAATCTGACTGCCCCGATACTTGCCAGAGCAGGAAAACACATGGCGCATCCCATGGTGGCACCGACGGTGCCGAACTTATCACCGATTTGAGCAAACAGGCCAAATTTTTTCATGGCAGCCTCCTGTGCTTTGCGCATCATTTAAGGGCGAATGCTTTCACTGTTTCATGGTTTCCCTGCAACGTGTTGAGTTTTTTATAAAGTCTGCAACCCCTGTGGAGTTCCTTTCCCGATACTGGCCAGTGCCGTGTTCACCACCTGGCGAACATCCGCAAGACATCAGCGGCCTTTGGGATTATTGGTCTCGCAGCTGCAGTTTCCGGCTTTGGACTCAGCAATGATCTGCTCCATAATGGTGGATCGGCCATGGTCAATAACATTCTTCTCCAGGTCACCTGCTGTATGATTGTGGCAATAACAGATTATTTCATTCATGGGACATCTTCCTCCTTTGTTAAATAATTCAGTAAAATACAATTGCGGCGTTAATTCCTTTTTATCTCGATAAGGCTATCGGTGATAAATTCGCCAGGCACATGCTTGGCGAAGCGACCTGCTTCGTCCTGATAGACGCGTCAGCCCAGACGCGGCAATAAAGCCACGATGATTCCAGGAAGTGTTCCTGAAAATTGGGCAATAGTTTTCATGGATCTTCTCCTGTCGGTTCAAGGGCAGTCAGGATAGGACATTCATGCACCGGCCCATTGTCGCTGCATTGACGGGTCAGTTCAAGCAATGCCTCTTTCATTTTGGTTAAATCCCGTATCCTCTCTTCAATATTTTTGATTTTCTGTTCCGCCTGCGCTTTGATAGCGCCGCAGGTGGCATCCTGTTTGTGGCGCAAGGCGATAAGTTCTTCTATTTCCTTCAGGGAAAATCCGAGTTGCTTGGCTTTTTTGATGAAGCGTAGTTTTACATACAACTGCTTCAGACGAGTATTGCCGGTATCCTGAGACGTTCCGCGGTGGTTCTTCCAGTAATCCTGTACGCTCATAAAAACGGATCGTTTCCACCCCGATACCTGCCTGTCTTGACACTTTACCAATTGTAAGAGCCTTCATTACGACCGCTGAATGTTTCATTTCGCTTCTCTTAACCCATACTATAATCCCTGTACCATACTACAGAGTCAAGGGTGAATGAACAAAACTCTAATTCCCCCTGATCCGATTCAACGAGAAACAGTACTTATCACTGGATAAGTGCCTTATAATTTCTTTTCAAAAAACATGAAAAGAAATTACAAGGCACGAAAATTCCATTTATTCTCCCTGCTCATCTAAAATAATTTTGTGATTACCAACGAAATTCAGCCCGTTTAGGAGGCAGTTAGGAAAGAGGTCTTTCGTTAATAATTACAAAGGGTTTAATGTTTTTT
>JAOZQU010000050.1 GCA_029932055.1 Desulfocapsa sp. | reverse complement strand
CGGCCTCCTGCTCCCAAGGCAGGCGCGCTAACCAGGCTGCGCTACGCCCCGACTCATAAAAAAAAAGGAAAAAAGCCCGATCAATAAAGATCGGGCTTGATATTTTTGGCTCCTCGAGCAAGACTCGAACTTGCGACAAGGTGGTTAACAGCCACCTGCTCTACCAACTGAGCTATCGAGGAATAATAAAAAAACAGGCTTTTACGATAGCAACTACCTGTTGGCGCACGAATATAAACGACCAATGCTATACTGTCAATATTTTTTATCTGTCTTCCACCTGAAAAAGCCTACTGCCCGCTCCTAGCACAACACTATAACACTTGCGTCTTCCTTGTGAAAACACTCTGCAGGAGAATATATCCTCGGCACAAAAGATAAAAACAAAGCGCAGTGCTTGCAAGCAGAGCCAGCTGACTGCCACCAAGGGCCACAATTTTAAAGAACTCACGGAGAGGTGTATACATAAGGACAAACTGAAGAACTATAGAAAAGCCTGCCGCAGCCCATATCCACCAATTGGAAAAAAGGGGTACCTGATAATCCCTGCGAATCACAAAGACCAACACCACCTCGTACAGTACGACAAAATTAAAAACCATAGTCTGCCCAAGGCGTAGGGCTTCAGTGTCTGTACTAGTTCCTCCATGAGTTAAAAAGAGAAGCAGTCCGAGCACGGTTCCGATGCTTCCCAATACGCCGATCAGTAATAGTTTATCCAGGGGAAGAATACTTTCATTCCCCGCTTTCGGTTGTTTGGTCATGATGTCGGTTCCGTAAGGATCCACGCTAAATGCCAATGCCGGTGCTCCATCAGTAACCATGTTGATCCAGAGAAGAAGAATCGCAGTAAGGGGCAGATTCATCCCTGACATGACTGCCAGGAAAATAATACAGACTTCCCCTAAATTACCGGACAGAAGAAGCATGATAGACTTCTGAATATTATCATAAATTCCGCGCCCCTCCCGTATGGCACTCACAATATTACTGAAGCTGTCATCAAGCAGGACAATATCAGATGCCTCTTTTGCCACCTCAGTACCACTGCCAACAGCTATACCAATATTGGCCTTTTTAAGGGCCGGTGCATCATTAACCCCATCCCCTGTCATGGCTACGGTATTACCCATTTTCTGCAGAGCCGTAACAATGCGTTGCTTGTGCTCGGGAATCACCCTGGCAAAAATGTTAATTCCACCTTTCAAAATTTGAATAAGGCCCGCCTCATCAATATCGTCAAGTTCACGGCCTGAACACACCTTACTCTCTATTCCAATTTCTTTTCCGATGGCTCTGGCGGTGGCCTGATAATCCCCAGTCACCATGATCACTCGTATCCCCGCCTCTTTAGTCGTTTTAATGGCCTGCAGCACATCTTTTCTTGGAGGATCGATCATGGCCTGAAACCCAAGAAAAACTAGCCCGTCTTCGTCAAAGTTGTCGGGTTGCTCTACCTCTTTCCAGGCAAAAGCAAGAACCCGCATGGCCTGCTTTGCATATAAATCATTTTGAGCCTCTATTTCGGTTCGTTCATTTTGATCAAGGGGGAAAATTTTGCCATCTCTGTAAAACTGATCACATCGGTCCAAAAGATGACCGGGCGCACCTTTACTGAAAACAGCCAACTGCTCATCAGCAGAATCCCGAATCAGAACACTCATCATTTTCCGATCGGAATCAAAGGGAATTTCATTGATGCGCTTCCCATCTCCAACAAGACCGACCTTGCCTGCACTGGTCAACAAAGCACCTTCTGTTGGATCACCGATCAGTTCCCAATCCTCCCCTGCTTCATATAAATATGCATTGTTACATAGAATCCCTGCCCGGAATAACAAGTCAACCGGTTCTCCCGTCACTCCACCCACTGGTGCGTATCCAGTCCCGTGCAACTCCACTTCTCCTGCCATGGTCCAGCCATAACGAACCGTCATCTGATTTTCAGTGAGCGTCCCGGTCTTATCCGTACAAATCACATCACAACTCCCCAGGGTCTCCACTGAAGAAAGTCTGCGCACCAGTGCCTTCTTTTTCAACAAGCGTTTTACCCCGATGCTTAGAGCAATAGTCACTACTGCAGGCAAAGCAGTGGGAACCGCAGCCACAGCTAGACTGATTGCAATGAAAAGAAAAGAAACAAAGATGTGTGGTGTAAGGCTGCCACCAAAAAAGGATTGTAGAGTGAGAAGACAGAAGACAACAAAACAGATGATCAGGATCACTCCGCCCAGTCTTTTACCAAATCTGTGCAATCGCTGTTGCAGGGGAGTCATTTCCTGTCCGGCACTGGAAATAAGAGCAGTGATTTTTCCAATCTCGGTTTGCATTCCAGTAGCAACTACCACTGCCCGCCCATTCCCGACAACCACTGAGGTGGAAGAAAACAGCATATTCTGTTGATCCCCGATCTGTGCCATGTCAGGGATCAGCCGACTATTTTTTTCTGCGGGAACACTCTCCCCGGTCAGAGCTGATTCGTCAACCTTCAGCCGCACAGCCTGAAGAAGACGCGCATCCGCAGGGATCTTATCACCTGCAGCAAACTCGATAATATCACCTGGTACCAGGTCAGCAGCATCAATAATCGCCTTTTTTCCTTCACGAAAAACAGTAGCCTGGAGAGCTGTTATTTTTTTCAGAGCCTCAAGGGAACGATGGGCGTTCAGTTCCTGAAAAAAACCGATCAGAGCATTAGCCAGAAGTATAGCAAGGATCAGGATGGAATCGACGTATTCACCAATCAGGAGAGAAAAAACAACGGCGAAAAGTAGAATGTAAATAATAAAACTTTTGAACTGCTCAAGAAAAAGTACAAGAGGATTAACAGCCGTACTGGTTTCCATGACATTGCGCCCATGCTGCAGGAGACGTTCACGAACCTCTTTGCTGCCTAGTCCATCAGCATGAGAGCCTAAGTCAGCAAGAACCTCTTCTCCTGTCCGTTGTGAATAATGCACAGACCCCTCACCGATGTGGAAAGACAACTATATACATTTTAAGAATTATTTAACAGGAGGAAAATCTTTCATGATTGCGCTTACCGCTTCATTGATTCTCTTGGTAATTTCCTCAGGATTTCCACTGCCGCGAAGACGATCTTTACCAGTGCCCCGCCAGATCAACTTACGTCCTGCAGGATCAAGAATATCAATAATCAAGGTTCCCACTTCATACTCACTGCTTGTTGTGGTTCGCATGGCACTACCGCCCCGGAATGGATCCCGAGACAGAGCGCCATATCCGTAAGGACGGTAGAAATTATCAATTGACTGCATCTGCAGTTTCTTATCAATGGCTCCGAGCCAACTCACCATAAAATCGGCCGCGGCACTCGAAGTTTTCACATATCCTCTAGCTGCAAGGTTACTCTCCACTGCTGTTTGCACCCGATCAATGACAAGATCATTATTGATCCTGGCATCGCTTCCCGGTGCTTTATCATTGTCGAGCCAGGCATATGTCTTTAGATTTGTGAAATCATAAGCAGGATTATAATCGGTGTTTACACTGAACGTAGAACAAGAGACACAAATAGCGAACAAACAGGCGATAAACCCAACATGCAGGAATTGTTTCATGGAGAACTCCTTTAAAAAAAAGTAGCTGGAATCATACTATTCAAGGGAAGATAACGACAAAAATCACTGCTGAGGTTGAGTTCCAAACATACCTTTCAGCATCTCCATGGCCTGCTGCATCTGCTCCTGCTCTTCCGGAGACATTTGCGGTTGCTGCCCCTGCATCATTGGCATAGCACCATTTTTCCCTGCATTTTCCGGGTCTTTCAGCATAGCAATGGTCTGTTTGGCCACCTCACGGGCCACGGTATCCGACTGTGAATCATATTGTATTTCAATCCCCTGGGGAAATTCAAAAAATTTATCCGCAACCTTCCCTTCATCCACAGAGGTAGCCTCAACTTTCATTTTCATTCCCATCATATTACTCTCAATGAGAAGGGGAAACCCTGAACCGTGAATACTATAGACCACGCTACCCATCATCTCGGCCCGATCACAGCTATAGCCATGAATTTTTTTCACATTCTGCTGAACATTTCCACCAAACCCTTCAGCGACAGATGTACCCATCTTCTCGCCATTTTTCTTGACCTCCTTTTTCTCAGCCCTGGAAAGCGTATTGTACTCCTCGATCATGTATTTCGTAGGATTCACACTCTTAGTACCCGTTCTCTCAGTCAGATCAAACCGGTACTCCCACTCCGGAGTAGTTATATCCACGGTTTCCTCTACCATGGTCATCCCCATCATACTGGTTTTGGTGGTATGATAAGTGGCTGTTTCACGGCCATAGTCACGAATATAGGTGACCTCGCTTCCATTCTGCATCCCACTGATCGTGTAATGAATAGTTGCATTTTTAAATGGCAGTTTTGCCTCCCAGGGACTTTTATCTCCTGCAGACACACTAAACGGCAACAGCATTAACAGCACAAGCCCAAACAGAAAACTCTTATTCATTTGTCTTCCTCCTGACATATATTACCAGCAACTCTTTAAACCCTTTATAATTTATCCCATTTTAGCAATCTGCAAACAATTGTTCAATCCTTTCCTGCTATTCGTTTTTTCTATGAACGGCAAAAGGCCCCCAGCTCTGACAGACAGGCATCACCTCAAGACGATTGATATTTACATGGGGCGGACGATCTGTAAGCCAGTAAACTATCTCTGCTATATCCTGTGGAGTGAGTGGTTCAGTACCCTCGTACACAGCATCTGCCTTTTCCCGGTCTCCATGAAAACGCACCACTGAAAATTCAGACTCGGCAAGCCCAGGTTCAATATTAGATACCCGTATTCCGGTACCATGCAAATCAGCACGCAGATTATTGGAAAACTGTTCAACAAAAGCCTTGGTGGCACCATAGGTATTGCCACCGGGATAGGGCCAGGAACCGGCAATGGAGCCCATATTAATAATATGCCCCTGCCCACGACGCACCATGGAGGGCAGCAAGGCTCTGGTTACATACATCAATCCCTTGATATTGGTGTCCACCATGATTTCCCAGTCATCAAGATCTGCTTCCTGAGCCGGTTTCATACCAAGAGCCAAACCGGCATTATTGACCAGCAAATCGATATCAACGTGGGAATCAGGCAGGCCCGCAACCATTGCCTCCACCTGAGCCCTCTCCCGGACATCACAAACAACGATGTGAACCGACGCCTCTGCAAACTTCTTCTGCAATTCCTGCAGTCGATCTTCACGTCTGCCTGAAAGCACCAGATCCCATCCTTTCTCTGCAAAAATCTCTGCACAGGCCCTGCCAAAACCCGAAGTTGCACCTGTTATAAATGCTGTCTTTTTCATCTCTTTACAGCCTCCATGTTAAAACATTCTGCCGCCATCTTCATGTCATCGTCACTCAAGTAAAAATGAGGTGCGATTCGTATGTAATCTGAACGAATCGTTGCCACCAGGCCATGCTTTGCAACCCTGTCCACTAACCCCTGACCGCCGCAGTTCGGGAGTAGCGCAAGAATTCCGGATCGGTGCTTATCTGGAAAAAGCAGTGGTCTGAACAGTTCCGGATCCAGATATTTCATAAAAATATCCTGCAATCTGAAAACTTCATCCCGGATACCTTCCATGGAGTAACGTAAAAAAACCGCCTCCAACAGACTGGTTAATGCCGCTACATGTTCCCAGGCCAAAGTGGAATATTCAAATTTTCGTCCATCGGTATGGGGATTCCATCGATGATCCAGGTAGTCAAGGCCCTGTTGCATACAGCTTGGGCCAGCCATGGTCATCTCGATTTTTTCTCTGAAATCCGGACTGGTATAAAGAAGGCCTGCACCAAAAGGCCCCATGAGCCACTTCCATGTCGACACAGCCACGGCCGACACATTACATTCCTCGGGATAAAGGGGCAGACATCCCACACTTTGAGCGCCGTCAATAACAAGATCAATCTTTCGTTCTTTACAAAAATCACCCAATTGCGTTAAATCCGCAGTATAGCCACTGGTAAACTGAACATGGCTGAGTGCTATCATCCGTGTTTTGGAGTTGACCTTACGTTCCAATTCTTCCATGGACCATCCACGGGGAGACGTAACATCCGAAAAATCCCTCAAAGGATCACTATCACTCAACAGAACCAGCTTTACGCCTCTTTTTTCCTGCAAACGCCATGGGTAGTGATTACTCGGAAATTCATACACATAACTGATTATTTCATCACCCGGTTCAAACGGGTAGCCATTAGCAATCAGGCACATACCCTCTGCAGTATTATGGGTGCAGGAAATATTTTCCGAATCAGTTTTGAACAGTTGTCCACATTTTTTATGAAACCGGGGCAGCAGATTAAAATAAGGCGGCAAGCCGCTGATTCCTCCGTCTGCCATGGCCTCAAGAAATCCTTGCGCTGCCTCTTTCGCCTGCTGCTGCATGGGAGAAATAGAACAATGCGCAAGAAACAGACTGTTTTTCTTTGCCGGAAAGGCGCTCTCGCTTTTATCAAACATATAAACAAACTCCACTCATCTATTCAAGGATACCTCAATTTCAATGTTGAAAAATCACTTAATCTCAGAATCCCTCCTATCATCCATTAGATAAGGGATCAAGGATTCTCCAGTAGCAGTTTCCAAGCCCTGTCGATTAGTGTAGAGGCTGATCAACGATAAAGCCAGACGGGACTGAGTACGCACCAGATCCCGTTGTACTTCATTAAAACGAGCCAGTGATTCCTGACCCGCCTTATAACCTTCTTCTACCAGATCTCTGCTCTGTTCCACAAGTTTTACCGAAGCACGCTGGAGTTTCAGCTGGGCTCTTGCCTGTTCCAGTCTGGTAATCGCCTGCCGCACCTCGCTTTGTACCTTGTTTTTCTGCTGATCAAGTGTCCTTGCAGCTTCACGCCTGGAAGCTTTTGCCTCGGCAATTCGGGCCTGATCCCCCCCACCTCTAAAAAGATTATAGGCGAGGTTAACGGAAAGTGTTGAGCCAAAATCATCCCCTTCAAAGTCCACATCATCCGCACGGTCAGCATCAACGGATCCGTTCAGTAAAAGTTGAGGATAGAAAGCTGCCTGATTTGCTCCAACAGATGATTCTGCCCGCTGCAGACTGAATACCCGGCGCAAAAGATCCGGCCGGTTAACAGTTGCAGCCTGTAACAATTTTTCTGTGGACAGTTCATAAAAATCATGTTCTTCCGCCATATCCACAATGGCAAGCTCAAGCCCTTCCGGCATCTGTCCGCTTTCACGACCAAGCAAAACTGCCAGACCATACAGGGCCAGATCATAATCCCGTTCTGCCAGCAGGATATCGGTACTGGCATTATTCATCTGCACCTGAAAATTCAGTACCGCTGAAAGCGACCCTGCTCCGGCATCCATGCTCATTTTTGCATCATTTTCCTGTTTTGAATTAAAAGAAAAATCAGCCTCGGCAATGGCCTTGTTATACTGGGCAAGCTGCGCTCTGTAGTAACTCTCTGCCACAGATTGCAATAGAAGGCGCATTCCATCTCGTCTGGCCTGTTCACTCTCCTGCTGCCCATATTCGGCAATCAGGTTCGAAAACTTTCGGGAAAACCCATCAAACAGAAGCCATGATGCACCAAGTGACAGCCTGTACTTTTCACTGTTCCGATCAATATCAGCCCCGCCAGGAAACATGGACTGAACTGTGGCATCATTCTCCGACATTCTAATTGTTGCAGCAGATCCTCCCGCATCAATACTTGGCCAGTATAAAGCTCTGGCCTGTTCAACCCGATGGCGTGCCTGTTCAACCCGCTCAGCAGCAGCAGCGAGCGAAGGGTTGTCGGCAAGGGCGATCTGTTGGGCAGTTGCCAAATCCAGCAGTTGTACGTCATCAAGAGTTTGCCCTTGTACAAAACTGATAACAGTCAAACCCGTCACCACTATGAAAAAGAAAATTACTTTTCCGTTCACGTTTCTTTCCTCTTCCTTTTATTTCATTACCCTTGGTTCAACTGCCTCACGTGTCGGCCACTCACCGCTCACACCTTTAACGATCACTCTACGCAGATCATTGACAATCACCAGCAGGCTTGGGATCAACACAAGAGTCAGTACCGTGGCAAAGACCACCCCACTGGCCACTGACAATGCCATGGGAATCAAAAATTTTGCCTGCATATCCGTTTCCATGATCAACGGTGCCAATCCTCCCACGGTACTTATGGAGGTGAGAAAAATAGCGCGAAACCGCCTGGCACCACCCTGAATAATCGCATCAAAAAATTTCATACCACTACTCAGATTAGTATTCACCCGCTCTATCAGGACAATGGCATCATTAATCACCACTCCAGACAAAGCCACCATCCCAAAAATAGACATCATAGAGAGGTTATAGCCAAGAAGACGGTGACCGACAATAGCACCGATAATGCCGAAGGGAATGGTGAAAAGAATTATAAAAGGCTGGACATAGGAACGAAATATGGTAGCAACAATGACAAAAATACCCACCATGGCAATGGGAAAGCCAACTTTAAGCGATGAAAATGATTCCCGTGTATTTTTCTTGGAACCCTGCATTGAAATATGGATATCAGGAAACTCATGTTTCAGATCACGAAAGGTGGTCTTGCCAAGTTCGGCAAAAATCTCACCTGAATTGGCCAGGCGATTGTTCACCTCTGCCGTGACCTTAATCCTACGCAAACCATCTGTCCTTGAAATGGTCGAATATCCAGGGGCAAAACTGATATCTGCAACAGAGAGCAACGGCACTTCCCTGCCATCTGGAGTCCGGATATATACCTTCTCAAAATCAGAAATCCGGCTACGCTCCAGAGCAGTATAACGTACCCTGACCCGTATATCATCACTACCGCGTTGCAGGCGGAAGGCTTCTTTTCCGTAAAAACCAGCGTTTATCTGTCTGGCAAGATCCTGCACTGAAAGCCCAAGTGTTGTGGCCTCAGGTTTAAGGCTGAGCTGCAGTTCGTTTTTGCCTTGAGCATAATCGGAACGGATCTGATACACGCCTTGAAATTCAGTGAGAGATTCCTGCAGTTTGTCAGCAGCATGCAGCAGATCGTCCATATTCCGTCCCTGAAGCCACACCTCGATTTCAGCACCTGATGGCCCTGCCTGCATGCCTTCAAATGTCAGGCTTTTCACACCGGGAATCCCTCCAACTTCCTTTTCCCAGGCAATGAGCAGATCATTGGAATGCACCCCCCGTTTTTCCGAAGGCAGAAGAATAATCTGGATCGAACCAATGTTTGGCCCACTCTCTCCCATGCTGCCAGACAGTGCCTGCCCCACAAGAACAAGACGCTGACGAACCAGAGGCTCACCGCTTGTGGTTGTTGTTTCTTCAGCCAGTCGATCAAAAGCGCTTCCTATCTGTTTCAATGCCGCAGTTGTGATATCAGGAGGGGTGCCTTCGGGAAACTCAACAGTGGAAGTAATGACAAAGCCATCGAGTTTAGGGAAAACCTGAAACTTAACCATCCCCCCCTTGACCAGTCCCAAACTGAGCATGAGTACAGCAATGGCAACGGCAAGGGAAACATACCGCCAGTTGAGAACCCTGCTGATAAAAGGCACATAATGTTTCTCAATAAAAATCTCAAGTCCTCTACTCACAGCCGAACGTCCACGCTCAATCAGCGCAAAAGGGGCCCACAACTTTTTGGGCTTATTCAGATCCGGCAGATGACTCAGATGTGCAGGCAGCAGAAGAAGAGACTCAATGAGAGAAATCAACAGGCAGGAAATAACCACCACAGGTAAAATACCCACAAATTTTCCCATGGTTCCCCCGACATAGGAAAGGGGAACAAAAGCAACAATTGTTGTGGTCACTGCAGCCAGCACCGGCATGGCAACTTCTGAAACGCCATTAACAGCCGCCTCAAATGGTGGTTCCCCTTTTTTTCTGTGCACGTAAATAGCCTCGCCCACCACAATGGCATCATCCACCACAATGCCAAGCACCATGATCAGGCCAAAAAGTGAAATCATGTTGATGGTGGCATCAATTGACCAGAGAATAAACATGGCTCCGGCAATTGAGATGGGAATCCCTAAGCCTGCCCAGAACGATAAACGCAAATCAAGAAAGAGCCAGAGCATGATAAAGACGAGTGAAAGACCAATCATGCCGTTGCGGGTAAGAAGACTTATCCGGGCACGCAGGGATTCTGTAGTGTCATAAAAAACAGAGATATGTACACCCGGCGGCAGAGTCTGCTGTTTTTCCAGAACAAACTTTTGCACAGCATTGGAAATTTTGATGGCATCTTCTTCCTCTGTTTTCGCGATCTGGACAAACATGGCCGGCTGGTCATCAATGGTCGCAAAAATAGGGTCTTGTATAAATCCATCCTGGATATCAGCAATGCGATCAAGGGTGATGATTTCACCACCCGGACGCGCCAGCACCACAATATTCGCTAGCTCTTCACCGGTATATTTACGCCCGACTGTCCGTATTCTGATCTCCTCACCAACAGTACGCAACGTACCACCGGCAAGATTGATGCTGGACTTACGCACAGCAAGGGCGACCTGATCAAAAGTAAGCCCGTACCTTCGCAACATCTCTTCTGAAATCTCGATGCCAATCTCATATTCTCTGGTACCATAGGCTTCCACCTGAGAAATGATGGGAATCAGCTTCACTTCATCCTTGATCCGTTCGCCCCACTGCTTGAGCTGCTTTTCACTCAAATCTCCAGACAGTGAAAGGAGCATGACCACCTGTTTCTTGACAATCTCACGGATAATAGGCTTTTCCGCATCAATGGGCAGGGTGGAAATTGCATTGACATAAGATCGTACCTGATCCAGCACCTCTGCAGTATCGTGTCCATCTTTGACATCCACGATCACAGAAGCCATATTCTCCATGGACTTGGTGGTGTACTGATCGATTCCTTCAATGGATTCCAGGGCTTCTTCAATCTTCTGATTAATTCCCTCTTCCACCTCTTCGGGGTCTGCACCCGGATAAGGAACTGTAATGACGATCTTATCAATGGAGAACTCGGGAAAACTCTCCCGTACCATCATACGGGTGGCAAGAAAACCTGCAAAAAAGATAAGAAGCAAAAGAATATTGGCAAAAACCGTATTACGGGCAAAGGATGCAAGGAGCTTATTCATCACTTCTCTCCGGCAGGAGTTTTTGCTTTCATTTTCGTTTTTGTTTCTAGAATCTGGACCAGGCTGCGTTCCAGGGGGTTCACCAAACGGGTGGTGATAACCATGTCCCCTTCTGCAAGCCCCTTACTGATATAGGCCTTATTGTCCTGAACCCTTGTCACCTGAACCGGAACAGTTTCCAGACGTCCATCACGGATCACATAAACAGTGTTTTCAAAACTCACTGCCCAGCGTGGAAGTTCGACCACTTGTCGCATGGATCCTCCTGGAATCGCTACCCGGCAGAACATCCCGGAAACAAGTGGCATGGTTGTATTTTGTTCTTTAAACTGCCCGGCATCTATATTGATAACCACCTTCACAGTCCTTGTTTTTTCATCAAAAAAACTCACCCTATCCAGCACACCTTTAGCACTGTTTTGGGCATCTTCCGTCCAATTTACATCACACTGAACATGTTGAACACCAGCAAACCATGCCTCAGCAACCGCACCGTCATCATTTTTTGTATCAGTAAACTGCAGCCACTGGAAAGCATCACGACTGTCCACTGGTACTTCAAGCTCAAGAACCGAATCATCTGCAAGGCCAAGAACAATCTTACCTGGAGACACATACTGGTCTTTTTCAATTTTTTTGCTGGTAATCCGGCAGGTAAACGGGGCTAAGACACGACAACGCTCCAGCTTTATCTCAGCACGGATCATAGCCTGTCTGACCTGGGCCAGCCTGTCGGCGGAATTATTGGCAGACTGCTCCGCTTTTTCTACGCCTGCCCGGGTTCCCACCTTATTTTTTTCAAAAAGGGTACGTACACGTGCCAATTCTCTGGCAGTAAGCTCTTTGTCCCGTTCAAGAATGGCAAGACGGGTCTTATTGCTCTCATATTCAGTGCGATAATCCCTATCGTCTATACTGAAAAGCAGCTCCCCTTTCGGGATCACTTCACCGGTCCGAAGCCTTGCATGCACCGCAACAACATTGCCTGAGACCTCGGCTGCAATTTCAACCATACGAATGGAGCGCAGCTCACCATGGGCTTCTATGGCCACCGGAACATCTCTATAAACAGCTGCAACTGCCTCCACTTTCAAGGGACGTTCCACCTGTGGTTTCTGGCCGGGAGCCTTTTTCATTCTTTTTAAAAACGTAAAGCCACCAAAGCCCATTGCCAGAATTATAAGACAAGCCACAACCCGAATAATTACAGTTGCACGCTTGCCACTTTCCAGTTGTTCACTCATTGTCATTCACTTAGTTTTTGCTAAAACCTGTTCAACACGTTCAAGTACTTCACACCATTTTTCCGCTGTCTCAGGGCCCACTTTTCCCACAAGATCCAGAAATGCTGCCAACACTGCCCCTTCCATACGCTCAGCCTGTGCAGCTGCCTCCTTTGAAAGACGTACCACCACTTTTCTCCGATCTTCCATGCTCCGCTCACGATGCAGCAAGCCCTTGTCCTCAAGACGATCAACCATGGCTGATGCCGAGGGTGGAGAAACATTCAACCGCTCTGCAAGATTAGAGATAGTACTTTCGCCACAGCTCTGAATCGTCATCAGCACCTGCACCTGAGCCATGGAAAGTTCCTCTCCCCGGCAGGAAACACGCCCATGATGCAAACCGGACTGAATGGAAAATATATGATCTTTCAGCTTTCGCCCGGCACTTGCAATAAAACGGGCCTGCTCAACTGTTTTGTTACTCACCATTCTGCTTTTGACTTCACCTGTTTTAAATATTTTAATTTTATTTAGGATCACTAAACAATAGCCACACTAAGTATTTTCTGTCAAGAAAATAGTCCCAACAAAAAAAGGAAACCTGCTTCCAGTAAATAAAAAAAGCAGACTGGTCGATAAGAAAGATACAGGGAAAGGAAAATCAAGCGACCCGCCAGGGAAGGAGGGGAAAGACAATGACAAATCAGGAAGCCATGCGAATTCTCATGCTGAGTCCTATTTACTTCAAGCTGACACCTCTAGACAGGAAACAACTGATCCAGGAATACTGTGCTTTGTTCGACGAAATCAGCAAAAGATATAACTGCTCAAACAGTACGCTTCCTCAAACAAAACAGTAAATTATACTTGCAAGACGCTAAAGCCAACATCTCACTACGTATTATTTTTCCCCCAGAGCGGATCCTGCCCGAACCTGTCCATCCACCAGTCTTCCGGTTCCAGCGCTTCGCCGTCTCGTGGAACCAGTGGAATTTTAAACTGATTATAATGATTCATCAGGACATCATAGGCCCTGGTCAACCTGCGCATCACATCGCCTTTTGCCTTGTCATCTCCCACAAGATCAGGATGATATTCCTTGCATTTGCAGCGATAGCTGCGCTTTATTTCCCCGAGGGTTGCACGGTCACCCAGGCCCAGAATTTCTTTGGCCTCAAAAACGGCCTTCCAATCTGACTTGGTCATGCTGAACCCTTTTTCTTCCAGCTTTTTTCTTCACCTTGAATAAGCCTTTTGATATTTGAGCTATGCTTGACCCAGATAAGCGCTGCAATCACAAGTGCAATAAGTACAGTAGAGGTACTACCAGCAAAAAACCAGATAAACAGAGGAATCAGACCGGAGGCAACAAGTGATCCGGCTGAAACAAATCCGCTGGTGACCACCACTGCAATAAAGACAAACAGGGCAAGCAGGATAGAAAGAGGCGAGAAATAGAGAAAAACACCCAGGGCTGTTGCCACTCCTTTGCCCCCTTTAAAACCTAAATAAACAGGGAACATATGACCAAGCACTGTGGCCAGTCCGCAAAGGGCAATGAGGAGCTGCCGGTTTTCTGCCTGGGGCAGCATGGTGGCGACCAGATACACCGGAAGATACCCTTTAGCAACATCGCAGAGCAGAGTCATAATACCAAGTTTTTTACCAAGTACCCGATTAACATTCGTAGCTCCGATATTACCACTCCCCTCCTCACGAACATCTTTCCCCACCGCACGGCTGAAAAGAAGACCAAAGGGAATGGCTCCTGCCAGATAACTTAAAAGAAATGCAGTGATCAGCGTTATGGTCATGACTTATAAAATGTATAGAAAATGTGAATTTAAGGGTTGATATTGACTGACAGGACATTAGCGCATATCTTATGGAAACACAACTTTGATGCGAAAAGCGTATCTCTGTGGTATCTTTCGTCATCTTTATTATTACTAATTTTATTTGACTCATAAAAAATATACTTCGCCATGAATCTGCGTACAATTCTTACATTTCCCAATCCGGTTCTTCGTCAGAAGGCAAAAGAAATCTCTGTTTTTGACGACTCCCTGCAAAGTCTTATCTCTACCATGATTGACACCATGTACGATGCGCCTGGCGTCGGCTTAGCCGCACCTCAGATTGGAGAATCAGTACAGCTTATAGTAGTGGATATCTCCAAAGAAGATGGTGAAGAACAAAAATCCATGGTGATGATCAACCCGACAATCACTGAAAAAGAAGGGAAACAGGTGGATGAGGAAGGTTGCCTCTCTGTGCTTGATCTCACCGCTTCCGTCAAAAGAAGCAAAAAGGTAACGGTTTGCTACCAGGACATAACAGGCGAGAAACAGGAATTAACAACAGAAGATCGTTTTGCCGTTGTGTTGCAGCATGAAATCGATCATCTGAATGGAATACTTTTCATTGATTATCTCAGCACTCTGAAACGTTCGCTTTATAAGAAAAAAATTAAGAAAACGCTGGCTGCAAAAAAATAAAAAACTACGCCATGACAAAAACAAAAAACACCTTTCGTATCATTTTCATGGGTACACCTGATTTCTCAGTGTCTGCCCTGCAGGGACTGATTAACGGCCCGGATCAGGTAGTGGCTGTGGTGACCCAGCCTGACCGCCCTAAAGGACGTGGGAAAAAACTGACCCCACCACCAGTGAAAGTTCTTGCTGAATCAGCTCACATTCCAGTACTTCAACCCACGAAAATCAAAACTTCCGAATTTGCTGATGAGCTGAGTTCTTACAAACCGGATCTTATTATTGTTGCCGCCTATGGCCGGATTCTCCCTGCAAGTATTCTGGATCTGCCACCTCTTGGCTGCATAAATATTCACGGCTCACTTCTTCCCCGACATCGGGGGGCAGCACCTATTCAATGGGCAATCCTGGCAGGTGATAAAAAAGCGGGTATCACCATCATGCAAATGGATGTAGGTATGGATACTGGTGCCATGCTTTTGCCGGCCTCTGTTCCTGTTGAAGACGATGAAACAGCAGGCAGTCTGTTTACAAAACTCTCGAATCTTGGCGGCTCAGCCCTTCTAAAGGCTCTTGATTTATTGAGACAGGACAAACTCCCGCCCATTGAACAGGATCACAGTCTGGCCACCGCAGCTCCGCCTCTGAAAAAAGAGGATGGTTCCATTGACTGGACAAAATCCGCGTGGAAAATTCACTGTCTTATCCGAGGCATGGATCCCTGGCCCACGGCTTATAGTTTCCTTGATGGAAAACGATTTCGCTTTTTTTCACCAGAGCTTAGCGACACTGAATTTAACCAGGAACCGGGAAGCGTCATTTCTGCAGACCGTAACGGCCTTCTGCTTGCCACTGGTGAAGGCGCACTTCTCGTCCATGAAATCCAGCCGGAAGGAAAAAAACGCATGACAGTGGAAGCTTACCTCTGTGGTCAGAGCCTTGAAACCGGCTCACAATTCCTACCAGCCCAATAATCCTTCATGACTGCTCCTGTCAACTGCGCCTATCTGGACTGCTTTTCCGGAATCAGTGGTGACATGCTCTTGGGGGCACTGCTGCACGCCGGGCTGGAAGAGAAAATTCTTCTGCAGGAACTTGCTAAAATTAAGGGGATTGATTTTCAACTCACAGTGGAAAATCAACTCCGCTCAGGAATCAGCTGTAAACAGGTCACTGTCCACTCACCATCCGGGCAGCAATTTCGCCACCTTGACAATATTCTAGATCTTCTTGGCGAGTCAAGTCTGCCATCCGCAATAATAAAAAAAGCCGGCATAATCTTCACCCGCCTTGCTCAAGCAGAGGCTAAAGTACATAATGTAGCGCTTGAAAAAATCCATTTCCATGAAGTAGGAGCCGTTGATACCATAGTTGATATTGTGGGTACACTTATTGGCCTGCACAATCTTGGAATCGAAAAAGTTGTCTGTTCTCCCCTGCCCATGGGACGTGGCTTTGTTCGCTGTGCCCATGGAAATCTTCCCCTGCCCGCCCCTGCTGTCTGCGAACTCCTGAGTGACGTATCTGTTTATGGGGTAAATCAGAAAAAAGAGCTTGTGACACCCACTGGAGCAGTGCTGGCTGTTGAACTCGCAGAGAGTTTTGGTAAACTGCCCTCAATGACAGTGCAAGCCATCGGTTATGGAGCAGGAAGTCATCAACTTGATAACAAACAACCTAATTTACTCAGGATCGTAACAGGACAGACAAGTGCTGAACAAGAGTACGGCACAGTGGAGATCATTGAGACAAATCTTGACGACTGGAATAGCGAAGGCTTTCCCTATCTCTGCGATCTTCTTTTCAGAAAAGGTGCCCTTGATGTATCGATTACTCCCCTGGTCATGAAGAAGGGAAGGCCCGGCCAGTTGCTGCGGGTCATTACTGATCCCGCTCACGGCCTGGAACTAAAACAAATCATCCTTTCAGAAACCACAGCAATAGGCTTACGTTTCCGAAAAGAAGAACGAATGACCCTTGCACGGGAGGCAATTATGGTCTCCACTCCCTGGGGAGAGATTATAGCAAAAAAGGTAGCAACGCCACAGGGTGTGGTTATCTATCCGGAATATGATGCCTGCAGACAGGTAGCAGAAACATATAAAGTCCCTCTTGCCCGCGTGTATCAGGCTGTTTCCTGTACTGAAGAGAGAAAAAAAAAGGGGGAATGAAAAAAAATGGATAAGCTGATAATGTTCCTGGCCACAGGTTTCTACAGTGGCAACCTTCCGAAATGCCCTGGAACCTGGGGCTCCATTGCAGCTTTTCTCCCCTGGTTTTTCTTCCGCAACCTACCCCTGTCTTCTTACCTTAACATGTTAGGCATAGTTTTTGTAATCGGCTGTGTGCTCTCCGGATCTGCAGAAAAAATACTGGATCAGGCTGATGCCGGTGCAATTGTCATTGACGAATTCCTGGGTATGTTCATAACCCTTATTGCTGCACCTGACCACCCTGTAGCCTGGATCCTTGCATTTCTCCTTTTCCGTCTTTTTGACGTACTCAAACCCTTTCCAGTCTCATGGTTTGACCAGCGCATCCACGGCGGTTTCGGCATTATGATGGACGATGTTGTTGCCGGGCTTTATGCTCTCATCAGCCTGCAGATCCTGTGGGCAATCGGGAGCAAATTGACAAACTGACAAACATCTTTTTCTTCAATTCTCAGCCTGACCCA
>JAOZQU010000249.1 GCA_029932055.1 Desulfocapsa sp. | reverse complement strand
TTGTTTCAGATCATATTTTGCACACATTTGCTGCAGCAGGACCTTTAGGACCTTCGGTGATTTCGAATTCAACTCGATCACCTTCGTTCAGGGTTTTGAATCCGTCACTGTTGATTGCAGAGTAGTGAACAAATACATCTTTTCCACCTTCCTGCTCCAAAAAACCAAAACCTTTAGCCTCGTTAAACCATTTCACTGTGCCTTCTAACATAATAACCTTGTCCTTAGTACTGATCAACTAACGTGATCATGCTTTTTTTATTGTGGAGAGGTAACCTTTTTCCAGAAACAACCGGAAAAAATAACTCACTTTTCATTTTGAGTCGTAGAATCATTACCCTACACAACTTATACGTTTTTCAACAATACAAAAGAAAGAAAAAAAAAACCAGCTAAATTATTCATAACTGGTGATTTATTTGTGTCAAGTAAAAACCAGATCAGTTTCAACCCTTATGTATCAGGGGATGCAGACAAATTTCCTGACAAAATAATATTCATCTTTTTTTACTCTAACTTTAAAATGGATGGCTGATAATCTTCAGGAGCCTGAAATCCTAACAGATTTAAAACTGTCGCCGCCACATTAGCAAGCCCTGCATTCTCCACATTCTGCAATGAAAATGTATTGCACCCGCTATAATTTTTCACAATAAATGGAACAGGATTTTTCGTATGAGCGACCATTGCTGTCCGTTTCCCATTTTTCTCAGTCCACATACAATCTGCATTTCCGTGATCTGCTGTAATAATTGCAACACCACCAGCCTTTTCCAGAACCGGCAGTAATCTCCTTAACATCAGATCCACGGTTTCCACGGCAATTCGCACAGAAATAGGTACTCCGGTATGACCAACCATATCACCATTAGCATAATTCAAACGGATAAACTTATATTTGTTGTCTTGTATGGCCTCTATCACTTTATCAGTAATTTCCGATGCCTTCATCCAGGGTCGAAGATCAAAGGTGATTTTATCTGACTCTATTTCAACATACTTTTCCAGACTTTCATCGATATATCCGGACTTATTGCCATTCCAGAAGTATGTTACATGGCCGAATTTCTGAGTCTCTGAAATAGCATAGGATGTAACACCTGCCGCGCAGAGATATTCACTAAGGGTTCGATCAATGGCCGGCGGTTCCACGAGATAATGCCTTGGAATCATGGCATCTCCATCATATTGCATTATCCCCGCAAAGAAAACATCAGGCCTGCGCTGCCTGTTAAAGGCATCAAAATCCTGTTCATCAAAGGCCCGTGAAAGCTCAATGGCACGATCACCACGAAAATTAAAAAGAATGACAGCATCCCCGTCTTCTATGGTGCCTACAGGTTTTCCATCACGCTCAATAACAAAACTATCCATATACTGATCTGTAAGAGTAGGATCCTCGTCATAATAAGTCTGAATTGCCTCGCAGGCAGATGCAAATCTGCGCCCAACACCAAGCACGTGTGCCTGCCAACCCTTTTCCACAATGGCCCAGTCTGCCCCATAGCGATCCATGGTAACTATCATGCGACCACCGCCTGAAGCCATACAATAATCATTGTTTCCCTGTGACATTTCGGAAAGTTTTTCTTCAAGTGGAGCAAAATATTCCAGCCCACTCTTGGGCCCGACATCACGACCATCGAGCAGACCATGAACCCTGACTTTTTGAATTCCATCCTTTAGTGATTGATCCAGCATCAGCCCCAACTGCTCGACATGGCTATGAACATTGCCATCTGAGATAAGGCCTATAAAATGAAGTGTTCCACCGTTGTCCGTGCGCCGCCTGATCTCCTGCCAGGACGCGCCCTGAAACAGTGCACCTGAATGCAGTGCCTCGTTGACAAGTTTAGCTCCCTGGGCAAAAATTCTTCCTGCCCCCAGAGCATTATGGCCAACCTCGGAATTACCCATATCTCCATCTGTAGGCAAGCCCACTGCTGTGCCATGGGCTTTCAGTTTTGTTGCAAGTTTTTCCTTCAACAATGTATCCAGAACAGGCGTGTAGGCCATATGCACCCCGTCACTTTCATCTGCTGGTCCAATTCCGACACCATCCATCACAACTGTAAGTAGCGGACCTGAAAAAGGTTTGTAACCGGACAGTGATTTCAACGATAAGTCAGTCATTTGTATTCCTCATGACATGAATGTCAGTTAAAAGTTTTGAGTTAAAAGTTAAAATGTATTGATTTACAACTTGCTGATTCGTTTAATAATCTTATCTGTAATATCATCAATATTTCTCCCGCCCACATTAATTTCAATATCAGCAATACCACGGTAGAGTGGCAGGCGCTGTTCAAACAGTGCCCGAGCTTTATCCAAATCCTGCAAAAGAGGACGTTTTTTAATCTTTTTCCTGGCATTGGGGTGGGCATGGATAGCAGCCAGAATCTGATCAAAATCTGAATGGAGATAAATTACCATCCCGACTTTGCGAATATTAGGCACATTGTAAAAGCCACCACCCGTTGAAATAATAGTGTTTTTCACCTGTTTTTCAAGCCACTTTGCCACCTTTTTCTCAAGTTTGCGAAAATGGGGCTCTCCAAATTTGGAAAATATATTTTTCACCTTTTCATTGGTAAAACTTTCGATAAGATCGTCACAATCAACTGCAAATTTTCCTGTTTTTTCAGCTAGCATTCTCGCTGTTCTGCCTTTTCCTACACCCATAAATCCAATCAAAACAATATTGCCTTTCATATCTACTCCGAAAGATTATCAAAAAGAAAATTTTTATAGAGGGTTTCACACTCATGCCAGTCGAACCGTTCCGTCAGAGCATGAGCAGTTTCTTTTTCAAGACGAATAGGATCTTTTAACAAAGCTGCCAATCGCTGCACCAGCTTACCGGGGGGATAAAGATACTTTTTATCATACAGTTCCGGATACGAAAGATCGTCAGGAAGCAGTGGAAAACAACCAGCCCGAATTCCTTCAAGTACGGAAATACCAAAAAATTCATGTTTGGCTGTTGATATAATCAGATCTCCCTGATGAAGCAACTCCGCATACTGTTCTCTTGACTCGGCATAGCCGAAATGGATGATTTCTTTTTCCAGTCGAGTATGCGCGTCCTCAAAACATTGTGGTCTATTCACAAAAGACTCACCCAGCACAATAAGACGAAACGCCACCCCTTTCTGCTGCAAAAAATAAAGGGCATCAAAAAAAGAATCCGGCCCTTTGTCATGCTCCCAACGATGATTCCAGACCAGAACAGGTGGCCGTTTGTTATCTTTTGTTGTCTTCACCTGAACCTGGTCAATTGTGGAGTAATTCATCCCGGGATAAAGTACCACACTCTTTTGCCGAATATCATCCACACAACTCTGCAATTTTATATCTGTTGCTTTTTTCAAAGAGGATTCAATACCGCGTATGAACGTTTTAAGATTGAATTTTGAATTAAATGCGCAGCAGTCAGACGTCAAAGCTGTTGTGAAATTAATTGAAGTAAACTGACGAATGGTGGGATCAGCAATCTGGCCTGGATAAGCAAACTGATTTTCATGGAAATAGGTGTTGATTCGTGCAGCAGGGTTCCAGCCGCGAATAGATATAAGAAGAGATCGCAGAACCGCCACATCAACAAAAGTGGAACACAGTACTGTATCAAAAAACCTATCCTGTTCCACCATCAGTTTTATCTGTTCTACAAACCAGAGTGCAGAAAACTGCATCCGCATCTTCCATTTACGAGGTGGAAGAGTAAGAAGGATAAAATCAGCCTTCACGGTCTGCTGCAATCCTTGTAGAAACAGCTTGTGTGAACCACCGTAGTATGGTTCAAGAATCAGAACACGTTTCATTGCTTCCCTCTTTCCTTTACTTCTTCGGCCAGATATCTACTAAAAGGACGAACCTCATTGATACTGTAACCACAACCTGGCGGCAAAATCCCGCCACAAAAATGGAGACTCTTATCTGGAAAGTTTTTGCAGAGTGAAAGCCTGTTTTCATGATCACGGCAAAGCCCTGCATCTGTAAGCCATGTACAGGAAAACTGGACAAATCCCTGCTGATCCTTGCCTGTAATTATGAAACGCTTATACTCAGGATAATCATTCACCACTTCCAGAAATTCCTTTTCCGAACGTAACCATCCCCCGGCACCTTCAAGATTTATTTTCCGGCAGCAGTTCCCGCAAGAGCGACAGCTTCCGGTTATAAGCAGCTCCTTTCCCATGAACTGCATTCGTAAATACCGGATAAGTCCCATAAAGGAATGTGTTGAAAACAATTGAAATATTCTGGACATAATTTACATTCTTCCAGGCACACTAAAAGAGAAGGCTTTCGGGAGACCTGATTTTCTGATACAAAGAGAGAATTGATGACATGAATGTCAGTTAAAAGTTTTGAGTTAAAAATTGAAGAATAAAGAAAAACCAACCAGCCTGACAAGTTATATAACATAGTATCACAGGAGACAAGTAGATGTGGCATTCGAAAGATGTTTATTACCTGTCCGGTAACACGGGCATACTTGCTGAAGACTTGGGAAAAGCACTGCTTTGCCAATTCCCGGAAATCAGTTTTAACACGGAAAAAATCCCTTTTATCCGTACGGAAGAAAATGCAAAACAAGCTATCGAGAACATCTTGTCAAAATCAACCGGACGCTTTCCCATTATTATTTCAACTCTCATGGACAAAGATCTCATTGAAATATTTGACGTCCCGGAGGTGGAATTTTTCAATGTCTGCGACAGATACCTTGAACGGCTTGAGAATGTATTGGAAGCAAAACCGATTCGAATATCGGGCGAATCACGACACCTCGATGATTTCACCATGGGTACTCGTGTAAGCGCTATTCAATATTGCATTGCCCATGATGACGGCTCTCTGATGAAAGATTATGACGAAGCAGAAGTTA
>JAOZQU010000248.1 GCA_029932055.1 Desulfocapsa sp. | reverse complement strand
ATTTATGCACAGGATAAACCAATGAAACATACGCTTTCAGTTCTTCTACAAAACAAACCAGGAGTCCTTTCCCGGGTCACTGGCCTGTTCAGTGGCCGTGGCTTTAATATTGAAAGTCTCAGTGTTGCCGAGACCCTGGATTCTTCTCTCTCCTGCCTCACCCTGGTTACCAAAGGTAATGATGCCATTGTTGAACAAATCACCAAACAGCTTCATAAACTTATTGATGTCATCAAAGTGACTGATATAAGTGAAGGTGAATTTGTGGAAAGAGAAATGGCACTCATCCGGGTTAAAGCAGAAAATACCAGTCGGGCGGAAGTCCTGCGTGTCATTGATATTTTCAGGGGAAAAGTTGTTGATGTCAGCCCCAAGTCCTATGCTGTGGAAATCACAGGTCCCGCCTCAAAAATCAAGGCGGTTATTGACATTCTCCGTCCAATCGGAATTAAGGAAATTGTTCGTACAGGCACCATCGCTATGGCACGGGCACCAAAATAATAAGTCAATCCCAATGACTTCGCATCACTGAAAACAGGTATTGATGCAAAAGCAGATCTCAACTAATGTTGTCATCTGCTTTTGCAGTATCAGTTCATCTTTACATCAGGCAGTACAGACATGACTCATCCAAGGATTCCACTTGCTCAGGAAGGATACCCCTTTATTGCTTTTTCCGGATTTGTGACCCTCATCACAGCCATCCTCGGATATGAACTCCTTGCCTGGCCCTCTCTCCTGCTCACTACTTTTGTAGTTGCTTTTTTCCGTGATCCTGAACGAATGACTGACGCATCACCCGAAGAGCTCATTTCGCCTGCAGACGGAAAAATCATTCTTATTGAAGAACAGTTTGATGACACCTACCTGCAAGAAAAAGTAATCAAAATATCCATATTCATGAACGTCTTTAATGTTCATGTTAACAGGATTCCATTTGATGGTACAGTTCAGGAAATTCTGTACAAACCTGGACAGTTCTATTCGGCTGACAGTGAAAAAGGTGCCCTTTTAAATGAGCGCTGCGGAATTATTCTGCAAACAAAGACAGAAGAACGTATAGTTTTTGTTCAGGTTGCAGGACTGATTGCCAGACGAATTGTCAACTGGCTTGAACCAACAGATACGGTTCAACGAGGAAGACGATTTGGACTCATTCGTTTTGGTTCAAGGGTTGATCTATACCTCCCTTTGACAAGTAAAATCAGTGTCAAATTAGGACAGAAAGTACGTGGTGGAGAAACAGCAATCGCTTCATTTAATTGAATCACACCATTTCCTTTTGGATTTCTCTCTAGTATGTCATACAATATAGGTGATAAGAGGTTACAAGGTTTTCAATTTTCAGTAACTGAAAACTCAGACTGGCAAGATGCTTAATTTCCTAGTATTACCATGTTACCACAACGATAAACACAACAGTCCATAGTAATATTTACGCGGTCTGGAGTATGAGATATGACTGAAAAATCCCCAAACATTGACAATCGCTTTTATCCCTTGCCATGTATGTTCACACTGGCAAGCCTGTTCTGCGGTTTTTATTCCATTATTTCTGCTGTTAATTCTGAATTCAAGACAGCTGCCATTGCCATTATTGTAGCTGCCATTTTTGATGCACTTGATGGCCGGGTCGCCCGTTTGACAAACAGTACCAGTCAGTTTGGCGCTGAACTGGATTCACTTTGCGACATGGTTTCCTTTGGAGTGTCTCCTGCAGTACTTGCTTATCTATGGGCACTTCACCCATACGGTCGCTACGGATGGCTTGCGGCATTTCTTTATGTTGCCATGACCTCTCTGCGCCTCGCCCGTTTCAATTCGCAAGATTGTGAAACAGACTCAAATAATTTTGTTGGCCTTCCCTGCCCTGCTGCTGCTGCCATGATATCTGCAGCAGTTTTATTCACCAATTTTCTCGGTATAGCCGGAGAGGTTAAACATATTTCTCTACTCCTACTGGTCTATCTTCTGTCATACCTTATGGTTTCCACACATACCTACTATAGCTTTAAAGAGCTTCCTCCCATTAAAATGAAACGTTTCCAGATGCTGGTTGCTTTATTACTGCTCTTTATTCTTGTGGCCGCCGAACCTCAAATCATGCTTTTTGCTCTTTTTTTAATCTATCTTGGCTCCGGACCGGTATATGCACTGACCAAAAAGATTCGTTCGACTAAAAAATCCGGTATTACTATGAAAAAACCGGATCACTGAATTTACTTAAACACCAGTTAAAAGCGCTTCTGGTTATAAGACTGGTGGCGCTTTTTTTATTTCTTAAACTAAAATTATTGTATATTGATCAGTAATAGAAAATTTGTTACTCTTTTTTGTTTTTGACAATGACATATATGTAAGCAATAATCTTTTTTACTACTTTCAATTCATAAGGATTCACCATGAGTGAGAATCAAAAAAAATACAATGTAGCCATTGCCGGTGCCACAGGTGCTGTTGGTGGAGCGATGCTTGATGTTTTAAAAAGACGTGATTTTCCTATCAACGAATTACGACTCCTTGCATCCGAGCGATCAGTAGGAAAAAAACTCAGCTTTAATGGTCTGGAGATTAAAGTACAATTGCTCAGTAAGGATGCCTTTGAAGGTATTGACATCGCCCTTTTTTCTGCAGGAGCAAGCAGATCCCTTGACTTTGCACCAGCCGCCGCAGCTGCAGGTGCTGTCGTTATTGACAATTCCAGTGCTTATCGTATGGATCCGGAGATACCGCTGGTGGTACCTGAGGTTAACCCCCATGCCATAGCTCAACACTCCACCCGGGGAATCATTGCCAATCCTAACTGCTCAACCATCCAGATGCTGGTCGCCTTGAAACCGATTCTTGATAAAGTTGGAATCAAACGACTCGTTATTTCAACGTATCAGGCAGTCTCAGGATCCGGCGCTAAAGCCATTGAAGAACTCGAAAACCAGGTAAAGGCTTATGCGAATGGAAAAGAGATGAAAGCCTCAGTATATCCTCACCAGATTGCCTTTAACTGTCTCCCCCAGATTGATTCATTTCTTGATAATGGCTATACCAAAGAAGAGATGAAAATGGTTAACGAAACGAGAAAGATCTTTGAGGATGACTCAATCGGAATTACTGCCACCACAGTACGAGTCCCAGTTTATTATGGCCATTCTGAGTCAGTCAACATCGAAACCAAACATAAAATTGCTGCTTCTGAAGTAAAAGAACTCCTTGCCACTGCTCCAGGGGTGAAGGTAGTTGACGATCCAGCAAACTCAAAATATCCATTGGCCACTGATTGTGCCGGAACATTCGATACTCTTGTTGGACGTATTCGAGAAGATGAATCCATTGAAAATGGTATCAATTTATGGGTTGTTTCCGACAATATACTGAAAGGTGCTGCTTTGAACGCTGTTCAGATTGCCGAAACTTTTATTGCAGATTACAAATAATTGCGAATTATAAGTGGTGAGGCCCGGGGTCGAAAACTGTTTACTCCTGGTCAATCAAACAGTATTCGCCCCACAACAGATCGCGCAAGAGAGGCTCTCTTCAGTATAATTGGCACCAGAGTCGTCTCAGCCCGTGTCCTTGACCTTTATGCGGGAACAGGTGCCTTAGGCCTGGAGGCTCTAAGCAGAGGTGCAAGGCAGGCTGTTTTTGTCGACAAACACCACAAAGCACTTGAGCTCATCAAAAAAAATTGTGCCCTCTGTGTTCAAAATATTGCTACAGAACCGGAAAAGAGGGCGATAATAATAAAGCATGATCTTCGACGGAGTATAAACCTGAATTTTCCTGATTCCATACAAGAAAACGCGTTTGATCTTATTTTCCTCGATCCCCCATATGAACAGGGCTTGGCTCACGCAACTTTAGACGCCTTGGATACCAGCCAATTATTAGCATCCAACAGCCTGGTCATAGCTGAGGAATGTAGTGGACAGAAACTACCCGACTCTTTCACCAGGCTGATTCTATCAGATCAGCGCCGATACGGTGACACAGGATTCTGGTTTTATACTGTTAAAATGGAATTATAGAACTCTCGATTTTCTATTAAAACAATGAATACCATGTCGTCAACATCCCATCATTCACGTAAAAGTCTGGCAATTTATCCCGGCACATTTGACCCGATTACCATGGGACATCTGGATATCATCGATCGGGCACTCAACCTCTTTGACAAGGTTATCATTGCTATTGCCATCAACCCTGGCAAAAAACCTCTTTTCTCTTTAGAAGACCGGATAGCAATGGTTAAGCAATGCTTTCCACAGGATTATTCACGCATTGAAGTCGACAGTGTCTCCGGCTTATTGGTTCAATATGCTGCTGCTAAAGGTGCAACTGCCATAATACGTGGACTTCGTGCTGTTTCTGATTTTGATTACGAATTCCAGCTGGCCCTTATGAACAGAAAACTTGAGCGTGAGGTTGACACGATTTTTCTCATGCCTGGTTTTCGCTGGATTTATATCAGTTCTTCTATTATCAAAGATGCAGCACGACATGGGGGGGATGTCTGCGAGCTGGTTCCGGAACACGTTAATCAAAGACTTTTAACCGTATTTTCGAACCGATGATCATTTTTCAGATTCTTAATGACACCTCCAAAAAACCACAACATTTCACTTAACAAACGTAAATTTCTCATCTTTTGTGCTGGTTTTGCTCCTTTTTATCCAATCATACGTTTTCTTGGCTTTTCAATACCTCGTAAACCAAGAATTATAGAAATTGGCAGTTCCCTGCAAGGTGACGGGTTTCATCTCGGGCCTGACTATATTCTTTTTGATAATGGGAAAAAAGCATGGGCCCTATCCAGACGTTGCACCCATCTCGGATGCACCATTAATTACCATGAAAAAGATGGTATACTCGAATGTCCCTGTCACCAGAGTCGTTTTTCA
>JAOZQU010000003.1 GCA_029932055.1 Desulfocapsa sp. | reverse complement strand
TTATTTCAAAAAGCACGTCATTCCCGAGGTAGTTATCGGGAATGACGGATTTTATAAAGTTTTAGCCTAAAATAATATAAAATCCAGTGTCTGCAAAATTACGCTGAATAGTTACGAATTTTTACCCTTTCCCTCTAAATTCCCGGAGAAAAAAATGGAATCATTTGACGTCCTGTTGGAACGCTCAACAAAGGTTCATGGTCATATATGCGCTGGACAGGTCATTGGCGTACGAATGTCCATGATCGGGCTTGAAGCCATTGGCATTCAGGATCCAAGAGGCCTGGATAGAAAAAAATTATATGTGCTGGTTGAAATTGACCGTTGTGCCACTGATGCTGTGCAATCTGTTACCGGATGCAGTCTTGGGAAACGATCCATGCGCTGGATAGATTATGGGGTTATGGCTGCAACTTTTGTCAATCTTGATACTGGTAAGGCTGTTCGAATTGTTGCACGGGAGGAGTCTCGTGAGCTGTCAAAAAACTATTGTCCTGAGATAGAAAACAAGTACAAACGTCAACTTGGTGCCTATCGCGTGATGCCCCAGGAAGAGCTTTTTACTGTTGATGAAGTTCAGATAAACATTCCTGAAGAAGATATGCCGGGCAGGCCTCTCAAACGTGTTCAATGTGAGGGCTGTGGCGACTGGGTGCAGGATTGTCGCGATGTGGACAAAGATGGGAAAACGCTCTGTCGTGGTTGTGCCAATGGAAAATATTACACGCTTTTGAAATAATACAGATGATAACATTACTTGATTATGGCGCCGGCAATGTCCGCAGTGTCCGAAATGCAATTAGAAAACTAGGCTACACTGTGCAGGATGTACAAAGCCCTGCTGATATTCTTAACGCCGAACGTTTGATCTTTCCTGGTGTTGGAAGTTATGGCTCTGTCATGCAAAGCTTGCAGCGTGATGGCTTTGTTGAACCGCTTGTTGAGCGTATTCGATCCGATAAACCTCTGCTTGGGATCTGTGTTGCACTGCAGGTTCTGTTTGAAGGCAGTGAGGAGTCGCCTGGTGTTGCTGGTTTATCGGTACTGAAAGGGCAGATCAAACGCTTTGCAGAAAGTGAACTTTCTGTCCCTCAAATGGGCTGGAATGGCGTGAATCTACATAGGGAATCCCCTCTATTTGCTGAATACAACGGCGAAAAACTCTATTTTGTTCATTCTTATCGGGCAACACTTGAAGATGCGGATCAGGAATGGCTTCTTAGTACTACCAATTATGGTGAGGAGTTTGTCAGTGGCCTGCAAAAAGGCAACGTGACAGCCTTTCAGTTTCATCCGGAAAAAAGTGGTGAAGCAGGCCTTGCTATCCTTGGGAATTATTTGAAAGATGGAAATACTGAGAGTATCACTCTCTCATCCGGAAAAGTATCAGCCAATCAACAAGAGACACGTATGGCAAAACGTGTCATTGCCTGTCTTGACGTACGAACTAATGACAATGGTGATCTTGTGGTCACCAAGGGCGATCAGTATGATGTGCGCGAAGAGGGAGAGGTGAGAAATCTCGGAAAGCCTGTGGAGCTTGCCAGGCGGTATTATGAAGAAGGTGCTGATGAGATTACCTTCCTAAATATCACAGGATTTAGAGATTTTCCCATGGAAGATCAACCCATGATCGAAGTACTGCAAAAGACTTCCGAACAGGTTTTTGTGCCACTGACCATTGGTGGCGGAATCCGTGAATTTACAGATAGTAATGGAAAAGAGTACAGCCCACTTGATGTGGCGTCTGAATATTTTCGTTCAGGTGCCGACAAAATTTCCATTGGCTCAGACGCCTGCTATACAGCCGAAGAATATTTGAAAACCTCCAAAAAAACAGGAAAGAGTTCCATCGAACAGATTTCATTTGTTTACGGAGCACAGGCAGTTGTTATTTCGGTTGATCCCAGGCGAGTGTATGTAAAAAGCCCTGAAGAAACTAGCCATCATACTATCAAAACAAATGTTCCCGGCCCTGATGGTGAGGAATATTGCTGGTACCAATGTACTGTGAAAGGTGGACGTGAAGGACGTGATCTTGATGCTGTGCAGCTTGCAACGAGTTGTGAGGCCTTAGGGGCTGGAGAGATTCTTTTGAACTGTATTGATAAGGATGGGACAAACAGTGGTTTTGACTTTGAATTGATCAATCACGTTAAAGCCGCGGTTTCAATTCCGGTAATTGCCTCATCCGGTGCTGGCTCTGCTGCCCATTTTGTTGACGTTTTTCAGGAAACTGACGCAGAAGCAGCCCTTGCCGCTGGGATTTTTCATCGAAAAGAGGTACCCATTGCCGAGGTGAAACAGGCTCTGGCAGATAGTGGTGTTGAAATACGCTGAATTTGTAGTAACTCGTAGGTTTTATTATAAGAACAAATAGGCTTGGCAGAAGGTTTTTTTGCCGGGCCTTTTTTTTGTATAAAATATTTTGCACAGAATGTTGTGATACCATCAAAGGAAAAGGGGAAATACCATGAAGCACTTTCGTAAAGAGTTGTGGTTTGAAGTGCCAACCAGAAGGGCTTTTATCAATATCACTCCCAAGGTTGAAGAATGTCTTAAAGAAAGCGGTATCTCAAACGGACTGCTTCTCTGCAACGCTATGCACATCACAGCAAGTGTATTTATTAATGATGATGAGTCCGGTCTCCATCATGATTATGAGGTGTGGCTGGAGAAACTGGCTCCTCATGCCCCGGTGGAGCAGTATCGTCACAATGGCTATGAAGATAATGCTGATGCCCATATGAAGCGGCAGATCATGGGAAGAGAAGTGGTTGTGGCAATCACTGATGGAAGGATGGATTTTGGAACCTGGGAGCAGATTTTTTACGGAGAATTTGATGGACGGAGAAAAAAACGGGTGCTGGTAAAAATTATAGGCGAGTAAAAGGTGACAAAATTTGATTTTTGTGTGAGCCCTAAGGACATCGTCTATCGAAGTAGACTTCTGCTGAAATGCCAATTGTTCATGACTATTTCAGCAGGATACGCGGGCAACTTGGTGTGCCGGGTGAGCGGGCTGTGGAACAAAGAAAGGTATGATTTGTTCTTTTATAGCCTTTGTTGATGACGCCACCTGATGAAATACTGAATGGCCACCATTTGTTTTCATTTCGACAATTTCCCAGCAGTCTGTTGCCTGAGCTAAAGCTTTCATGAAAGCAAGATGCTGAGTGTGGCCGCAACGGGAGGCAATAACATGACCGAGAATGGGGCAACCCATCAGAGCAAGGTCGCCAATGAGATCCAGAACTTTATGGCGAATAAATTCGTCGGTAAAACGTAATCCATCTTCATTAAGGATACTTTTTCCGTCCCAGTGAATGGCGATAACATTGCTAAGGTTTCCACCTTGAGCTAAGCCATTGGCCCAGAGTTCTTCAACCTGTTCAACGTAGCCGAATGTTCTGGCTCGGGAAATTTCTTTGGTAAATTGTTCAGAATTCAAATCAAGGGTGTAGGACTGCTTTTTGATCAGAGAGTCTGCAAAGTTAATTTTTCCACTGATTTTACATCCTTCATAGGGCACGATTTTTATTTCAGCGTCACCGGAAGTATATACAATTTCTTTTGTGATACGCAGGACTTTACGCATGGCTTTTTGTTTTTTCAGTCCCGCACGTTTTAAAAGCAGCATAAAGGGACCGGCGCTTCCATCCATGATGGGTACTTCAGCGCCATCGAGTTCGATATTTGCATTATCAACACCAAATCCTCTCAGGGCTGCCATGAGATGCTCGGTGGTGGAAACATACATTTCCTTATCTGCAATGGTGGTGGCCAGTCTGGTATCTACTACTTTATCCATATGGGCTGGAATGCCGTTTTTGTCGTCAAGGTCGGTACGAAAGAAATGAATCCCTGAATTTGCGGGGGCCGGCCTGATGGCAAGATTAACCGGGTCGCCTGAATGCAATCCAACGCCATAGCAACTGATTGATTTTTTCAATGTATGCTGATGTGGATCGAGTGAAAGGGATGCCATGTTTAGTCCTTATATATTGATATAGTAGGGTGTTTCATTAAATAATTATGTATTGCATTGCAAAAAACGTGCCACCGCTTGGTTGGGTGCTTGTGTCGTGAGGGTGTGTGGGAAAATGTTATGTTTTTAGGCACTTACTAAGGTGTGTTGTTTTCGTGCTTATTTTGCTGATCTGTGGGAAGAATGACACAACTGAGTGAAAATGGACAACTTTTCTTCCAAATAATCTTTAAATGCAGGATCTGGCTGTACCTTCATTTTAAGTCCAAAGCAGGGAAGTTCAAAAGTACCTTTTTGCAGCTTGATAAGATCCTTTTCAGTTGTGATCAGCCCCTGGGCATTCTTCGCATTAGCCTGTCCCGTAATTTTTTTTATAAGCGATGGAGTGAAGGGTTGATGATCTTTTAATGGCAGGAATCCGGACATGGATATGTCTTGTGTTGCCAGGGTTTTTTGAAAGAGTTCAGGCTGTGCAATTCCACAGAAACCATAAAGGGGCGAGGGGAGGGATGATACTTTCTGCAGCTTGTTGCTCTCTAATGATATAATTCCAACAGGCTGGTAGGAAAAATAGAAGACAGGTTTATCAGGGAAGCGCTGTTGCAAAAGTTTTCCAAAGGTGATGCAGCGTTCTTTTAAGTTGTCAGTCACACCTGTGAGCACAAAGGCATGGCATCTTTTTAAAGCCGAGACAGGCTCTCTCAGGTCACCACCTGGAAATACTCTACTGTTTCCAGCAAGACTGGCTGCACTGAAAAGAACAAGATCCAGATCACGTTGTACCGACATGTGCTGGAATCCATCGTCAAGAAGCAGAATATTGCAGTTATATTCACTTACGGCATGACGACATGGAAGGATTCTCACAATACCTGTCAATATTGGAACTCCAGGAAGGCTTTTTGCCAGAAGGCATGGCTCATCACCGGCTGCTTTGGCATCGAGCAGAACTTCTTTACCATTAGAAACTACGTTTACCTTGTTTCCACCAGCACCTCCGTAGCCCCTTGAAATAATGGCGGGTCGGAAGCCCTTTTCTTTCAGTAGTGAGGCCAGCATACCGACTACAGGAGTTTTACCGGTACCGCCCATGGTAAGATTACCAACCGATATAACGGGGACATTTAACTTGTAGCGTCGTTTTAACCCCTTAAGATAAAGTGCTTCTCTAGTTTTCATGATCCAACTGTAGAGAGGGCTGAAGGGACGACCGAAAAAGTAAAGGCTTGAGAATTTCTGTGACATATTTTTAGGGGGTGAGTAGTATGCTGCAAATTTTGATTGAGGAGAAAAGTCTACTTTTTTTATTGATTGCTATTATCCTCGACTTCTTTTTGACTTAATGATACTAACACCGGTAGACGGAAAGTGCGCCGGTATAAGTACCTTAACGAAATTCTTTTCAAAAAAATACGAAAACAATTTATAAGGTACTAACATTCGTACAGAGTTTCAGCCCTATTCTATGTCCTTCTTCTCTTTTTTCCGACATTAAACGGGTAAAGAAAAATAATTCAATAAATGGAGACGATAATGAAGTCAGCATTAAAGAAAAAATTGTTTGTTACTGCAGTTGCCTTGAGTTTTGCCTTGACTGTTCCAGTTGCCACTATTGCAGGAGACACCATTAAGTTTGGTGTGGCCGGTGCTCAGAGTGGCGACCTTGCCTCTTATGGTATACCTACAGTTAAGGCTGCCGAGTTGGTAGTTGCCGCGTACAATGCCAAAGGTGGAATCAACGGAAAGAAAATAGAACTTCTCATTGAAGATGATGTCTGTAAACCTGAAGTTGCCACAAATACTGCTACCAAGCTTGTTACAGATGGCGTAGACGTAGTGCTTGGCCATATCTGTTCTGGTGCCACCAAAGCAGCACTTCCAATTTATAAAGAGGCAGGTGTTGTTGTTATGTCTCCTTCTGCCACTAATCCCGGGCTTACTCAGTCCGGCGATTATCCTAACTTTTTCAGAACCATTGCTTCCGATGATGCCCAGGCCAAGACCGAGGTCGATTTTGCCATCAACGTAATCGGTGCCAAGAAAATTGCAGTTATTCATGATAAAGGTGATTACGGTAAAGGACTTGCTGAGTTTGCCAAGACCTTTGTTGAACAATCCGGAAAAGCAGAGGTTGTTCTTTTTGAAGGAGTGACTCCCGGTGCTGTTGATTACACTGCCATCGTGCAGAAAATTAAGCGCAAAGGTGCAGATACCGTCATTTTTGGCGGCTATCATCCAGAGGCTTCAAAAATCGTTTCCATGATGAAAAAGAAACGTATGAACCTCAATTTTATTTCTGATGATGGTGTAAAAGATGATACCTTTATCAAAGTTGCCGGTAAAAATGCCGAAGGTGTTTACGCATCCGGTCCTCAGGATAATTCAACAAATCCTGTGTCCATAGCTGCTATTGCTGCCCACAAAGAAGCGTACAATGAAGATCCCGGTGCTTTCTACGAGAATGCTTATTCTGCTGCTCTTGCTCTTTTAAATGCAATCGAAAAAGCAGGATCTACTGATATGGCGGCTATTGTAAAAGCTTTGCAGAATGAAAAAGTAGAGACTCCTGTTGGAAATATCAACTTTGATGCAAAGGGTGATGCTGTTGGTGTTGGTTTTGCCATGTACCAGGTTCGAGATGGAAAGTATGTTGAAGTAAAGTAAGAAAAAGAAGTTTTATTTAGTAATTGCTCCATGCCTGGAACAGAGGAATTCTGTTCCGGGCTCTTCTTTTTATGTGATTTGGATAAACATGGATTATTTCATTGAACTCTTTTTTGGCGGACTGACCAGGGGATCTATTTATGCTCTGATCGCGCTTGGCTACACCATGGTATACGGCATTATCGGGCTTATTAATTTTGCCCATGGTGAAATATACATGATTGGTGCGTTCACCTCCTTTATTGTAGCCACGGTACTGTCCATATACGGTTTTCCGGTTCTTGCCATTGTTGTTATTGCGGGTCTTGCTGCTGCGGTCTGGTCTGCCTCTTATGGCTTCACCATTGAGAAACTCGCCTACAGGCCTCTCCGCAAGGCACCGAGGCTGGCACCCCTTATCAGCGCAATTGGAATGTCGATTTTTCTGCAGAACTATGTGCTCCTTGCCCAGACTTCTGATTTTCTCCCTTTTCCAGCGCTTATCCCTGAGTTTGCCTTCATGGAACCAGTTGCCCATATTGTGGGCTCATCGGATCTTGTTATTCTGGTTACTACTGCGCTTGTCATGATTGGACTGACTTTCCTGATTAAATTTACAAAGATTGGTAAGGCCATGCGGGCAACAGCCCAAGATAAGACCATGGCTGTGCTGGTGGGGATTAATGTTGATCGGGTAATTTCGGCCACGTTTATCATAGGATCGGCTCTGGCAGCGATTGGCGGTTTGCTCATTGCCTCCCATATCGGCCAGATCAATTTTTATATTGGTTTTATTGCAGGAATTAAGGCGTTTACTGCAGCAGTACTTGGTGGCATAGGTTCTATTCCCGGGGCAGTGCTTGGCAGCCTTGTTCTTGGCCTGACTGAAAGCTTTGCCACAGGCTATGTGTCGTCCGACTATGAAGATGTTTTTGCCTTTTCTCTTCTTGTTCTGATCCTTATTTTTAAACCTTCCGGGCTTCTCGGCAAGGCTGAAACCAAGAAAGTGTAACCGGGTATGAAGTATGTTTCCTCTTAAAGAACTTAAACGATCGGCTCTCATTGCGCTTTGGTTTGCCTTCCTCACCTTTCCCATTATGGTGATCAAGGTTGACCCCATTGAGCGAACCGTTGAATGGCGTTGGGATAATATGTTTTTTATTGCCCTTGGCAGTTTTGTTATTTCCATCTTGTCAAAAGTCTATCTTATTCGGAAAGAGCGCCGTGCCGGACGCAAAAAGGGGAACAGGTCAATAACTGAGCCTTTTATGCAGCGCATTCTGCGGGAGCCAAGATTCCTGTATCCTTTAAGTCTTGCCGTTCTTGTCTTTGCTCTGAGCTTTCCTTATCTTTTTTCCACCTATCAGACAAATATTATGACCACAGCCCTTATGTATGTGGTTTTAGGCCTGGGCTTAAATATTGTGGTGGGAGTAGCCGGTCTGCTCGATCTTGGCTACGTTGCATTTTATGCCGTCGGTGCCTACAGTTATGCACTGCTCAACATGCATTTTAATATGGGGTTCTGGGCAGTTCTACCCATTGGTGGCTTGTTTGCAGCTTTTCTTGGGATTCTTCTCGGCTTTCCCGTGCTCCGTCTTCGAGGTGATTATCTGGCCATCGTGACCCTTGGTTTTGGTGAAATTATCAGGCTTATTCTTGAGAACTGGAATGATTTTTCTCAGGGCCCAAGTGGTATTGCAAATATTGCTCGACCAGGATTTTTTGGCATGGATATGTCCTTTGCTGGAGGAATCACATATATCTATTATCTGGTTGTAGGTCTCGTTATTGTTACTATTTTTGTGGTGAACAGGTTGCAGAATTCTCGTCTTGGCAGGGCGTGGCTTGCACTCCGTGAGGATGAAATCGCCTGCCAGGCAATGGGTATTGACAAGACTAAAACAAAGCTTGTTGCATTCAGCCTTGGTGCCTTCTGGGCCGGTCTTGTTGGTGTGATCTTTGCCGCCAAAACAACCTTTGTCAATCCAGCAAGTTTTACATTTCTGGAATCTGCCATTATTCTTTCCATTGTTGTCCTTGGCGGTATGGGATCCATTGTCGGCGTTATTTTCGGTGCTCTTATCCTTATTCTCATGCCAGAATATCTGCGTGCACTTTCTGAGTATCGTATGCTGGCCTTTGGTGGAATTCTTGTGGTCATGATGGTTTTTAGACCCGAAGGCCTTATCTCCAATGTCAGGCGCAGCTATCAATTTAAAAAACAGTCCTCCGGGCAGGCAAGTGATCGGTCATGAGTGAAGCAATATTGAAAGTAAGTGGCCTGACTAAAAACTTTGGTGGGATCAAGGCTATTGATAACGTTGATCTTGATATCCGGCCAGGTGAAATTGTTGCCTTGATCGGTCCCAACGGCGCCGGAAAGACAACATTTTTTAACTGCCTGACTGGTATTTACACTCCAAGTGCTGGTGATATCAGACTTTGCAACCCAAAGAGCGGACTAAAGACGAAACTCAATGGCATGAAGCCAAACAAGATAACAGAAAAGGGAATGGCAAGAACTTTTCAGAATATCCGCCTTTTTCCCACCATGAGTGTGCTTGAAAATGTAATGATTGGCAGGCATTGTCGTACTAAAGCCTTCATTCTTGGTGCAATTTTCAGGAATCCGGCCACAAGACGTGAAGAAGAGGAAATCATAGAAATGAGTTATGATATCCTGAAAAAGATTGGCCTCCATAAAGAGGTGAACGAGGAGGCAAGAAATCTTTCCTATGGTGCTCAGCGCCGTCTTGAGATAGGCCGTGCTCTGGCCACGGAACCCTTTCTTTTGCTGCTCGATGAACCCGCTGCCGGTATGAATCCCAAAGAGACGGAAGCATTGGTCAGGCTCATACGTCAGATTTGCAGTGAAGGCCATTCCATTCTTCTCATAGAGCATGACATGAAGTTAGTTATGAGCTTGTCCGATAGAATTTTTGTCATGGATTACGGAAAAAAGATTGCCCAGGGCACTCCCGAAGAAGTACGTTCCAACCCGGCTGTGATCAAGGCCTATCTCGGGGAGGAAGTCGATGCTTGAGTTACGGAAGGTGAACGCTGCTTATGGCAATATTCAGGTGTTGCATAATATTGATCTCACTATTAACAGTGGTGAGATTATTACTCTGATTGGGGCCAATGGTGCTGGTAAGTCGACAACCCTTATGGCAATTTCCGGGATCGTGCCGCTCAGATCCGGAAAGATCCTGTTTGAGAATGAAGCCATACATAAGTTATCCCCTGAAAAATTAGTCGCCAAAGGTATTTGTCAGGTACCGGAAGGCCGTCATATTTTTCCTGAACTTACAGTGATGGAAAATCTGGATATGGGGGCCTTTCTGCGAAACGACATTAATGGAATAAAAGAGGATCTCGATTATGTGTTTTCTCTCTTTCCAATTCTGGCTGACAGGCGCAGTCAGGATGGCGGAACCTTGAGTGGTGGTGAACAGCAGATGCTTGCCATGTCGCGAGCGCTCATGGCACGCCCCAAATTGCTGTTACTTGACGAACCGTCAATGGGACTTGCACCGCTTGTCATTAAACAGATTTTTGAGATAGTAAGAAAAATCAACAAAGAGCACAATACAACCATTTTTCTGGTGGAGCAGAATGCTAATCAGGCACTGCATATTGCTGATCGTGGTTATGTGATTGAGAATGGAAAAATAACCATCAGTGATAGTGCAGAAAATTTATTACAGAACCAGGATATTCAGAAAGCCTATCTGGGAATCTGACCTACTGGCTACAGATATATCGGTCGTAAAGGATAAAAGATTATGAAAGCAGGTGTTATTGGAGTTGGATATTTAGGTAAGTATCATGCCCAGAAATATAAAGCCATGGACGGCGTTGAGCTTGTTGGTGTTGCTGATGTTGATTCTGTGCTTGCCGAGACCATTGCTAAAGAGAATAACTGTAAGGCTTTTACTGACTATCGTGAGTTGTTACAGCAGGTTGACGCGGTTTCTGTGGTCGTTCCCACTAGCTATCATCACAAAGTGGCACTTGATTGCATTGAAGCCGGTGTTGATATGCTCATGGAAAAGCCAATCACCACCACAGTGGAAGAGGCTGATGAAATTATAGGTAAAGCTTCGGAAAAGAAATTGATTTTACAGGTAGGGCATCTTGAACGTTTTAATCCGGCAGTGGAAGCAATGATACCATCTCTGACTGTGCCGGTTTTCATCGAATCCCAGCGTATTTCCACCTTTAAAAACCGGGGTGTGGATGTGGATGTGGTGCTTGATCTTATGATTCATGATATTGATATTATACTCAATATCATTAAGTCACCCCTTGAGACTATTCATTGTGTAGGTGCACCTGTAGTGACAGATTTCACAGATATTGCCAATGCCAGGCTCATTTTCGAGAATGGTGCTACAGCCAATGTCACGGTATCCCGGATTTCACGAACTAATACCCGCCGCATGCGTATTTTCCAGCCTGGATCGTTTATCAATGTGGACTTTGCCAACCGTAAAGTCATGACCATGCATTTGAAGAAAGGCGAATTTCAGGCAAACGGTATGCCTAAACAGGATATTGTTGTCAGCTCTTTTCCGGAAGGGGATGCCTTAAATTCTGAGATTTTACATTTTGTGGAGAATGTTCGTAAGCGAACGACACCACTTGTTTCAGGGAAGGAAGGGCGCCGGGCCCTGAATGTTGCCCTGCAGGTGATTGAACAGATCAAGGATCATCAGAAACTGGGTGTTTATGCCGAAGATATGTCCGGCAACTAATGAACAAGAAGGTCATGATCATTGCCGGAGAGGCCTCCGGAGATATGCATGGTGCAAAACTTGTAACAGCCATGCTGGCAAAACGGCCCAATCTTTCTTTTTGCGGTATGGGGGGGAAAGGGTTAATCGCAGCTGGCGTTGATGTTTTATTTGATGCAAAAAAAATTGCAGTGGTGGGTTTAGCTGAAGTTTTTTCTCACTTACCTGACATACTAAGGGCTAGAAAAATACTCAGAACGACCCTTATGGAAGAGCGACCGTCTCTTCTCATTCTCATCGATTTTCCTGATTTTAATCTCATGCTTGCCAAGTTTGCTAAAAAGCTTGGTATCCCTGTTTTTTATTATATCACTCCTCAGGTTTGGGCGTGGCGAACCGGCAGGGTAAAGACCATTGGTGAACGAGTTGATCGAGTTGGAGTAATTCTGCCTTTTGAAGAAGAATTTTTTCGCAATCGAGGACTGGCCGCTGATTATGTCGGGCATCCCTTGCTCGATTCTGTTAACACCACATGTGATCGTGATGAGTTCTGCAGGCTTCATGGTATTGATACAGATCAGCTTTGTGTCGGATTGATACCGGGAAGCAGGAATAAAGAAATTGCCACTCTACTTCCCATATTGCTGCAGACTGCTCTACGACTGCAAAAGAAAAGTCGGAAAAAAATGGTTTTTCTTCTCCCGTTGGCATCCACAATTAGTGAAGAAAAGATAAGAGAAAACGGCCTGGATGATTTTGGTCAGGAATTAGATGTACGTTTGATCAAAGAAAATCGTTACGACATGATGGCTGCCTGTGATGCTGCCATCGTGGTTTCCGGTACCGTTACTCTGGAATTGGCTCTGCTTGATACACCAATGGTTGTAGTCTATAAAGTCTCTCCGGCAACGTACCGCTTTGGAAGGATGCTCATCAATAAAGATTTGAAATATTTTTCTCTCGTTAATCTCATCACAGATAGTGATGTTGTCCCGGAACTGTTCCAATCAGAAGTATCACCTGAGCGAATCGAAGAAGAAGTCTCAACTATTCTTTTTGACAGCCAACAAAGAAATAAAATGCTGCAAGGCCTGGAACTCGTACGTAATAGAATGGGCGAGGCAGGTGCATCAGATAAGGCTGCAAATTTGGCGTTTAGTCTCATTCCTTGATTTGTTGCATGTTATTCCATTTTTATTTTGTTGCTGGAACAGATGAAAGAAAAGAAGGTCGCATCTCCCGGGGCACCTGATAAGATGTCATCTCTTTTGTAAACGGGGATAGAAAACTGATTTTCCATGCACAGAGATGCAGGTCATAATATCCTCTCTGCTGTGTGTTGCCGTATTTCGGATCTCCTATGACAGGATATCCAAAGTCAGCGAGATGTCGACGTATCTGGTGGAGCCTGCCGGTGTGGATTTGGATGTCCAGGATTGTATTGTTTTCTGTCTTTCCGGAATGGGCTGATAAAATTTCAGTGTGTGCGTATTTATCATCAAGGGGTGTTGTTAACTGCACGCCCTTTTCCGGTATTTGTGGTTTTCCTGATACCTCGGCAAAGTATCTTTTTTCTATTTTGTTTTCCTGAAAAAGTTTTGATAAAAGCATTGCCGCATTGCGGTTATGGGCAAGCAGCATCAGGCCGGATGCCTCACGGTCAAGCCGGTGAATAAGCTTGTAATCAATCGCCCTGTTATTTTTTTCCGCCAGACGAAGCAGGGAACAGTGATCGCCGTAACGGGTTCCCTGACTGAGGAGCCAGGGTGGTTTAAACCAGACACTATAGTCTTTGTGCCCTGCAATGATAACAGGTTCCGGTGGAGTTTGGGCGAGGACATTAGGGTCATAGAAGAGCTGGACAAAATCATCCGGCTGAAGCTTAAATTTTGCTTTACGCAGACGCCGCTCTTTTGTTCCCGGTCGTTTCAGCCAGACAGCACCTTTTACCATGGCATGTTTGATGCGCTCTTTTGGTAATCCACTTGTGTCTGCCAGAAGCTGGCAGGCAACAGCAGGGGCTTTGACTGTGAGGTTACTGTGTATTACTTCTTGTTTGTTTTGTTGTGACATATTTTTTTTATTTTCCAAAATTACACACCGGATACTGACATCGTTTACAGTTTCGGCAAAGGCCGCCATGTCCCATCTTTGCAAATTCTTCACGGCCAATTGTTTCACCAGTGAGAATCCTTGGCAGGATAAGATCAAAGACGGTGATTTTATGAAACATACCGCAGGCAGGTAAACCAAGGACTGGAATGTCTCCGATCCGGCCACTTAAAAACATGGCACCTGGGAGCACTGGAGTTCCATAAAAACAGTCGGTGGCCCCGGCTTTTGCTATTCCCATTCTTGTCACATCATCGGGGTCAACGGACATTCCCCCGGACGTTATAATAAGGTCAGCGCCTTGATCAATACTTTTTGTGATGGCTTCACCGATAATATCAATATCATCTGGGGCAAAGATGACGGAAATCACTTCAGATCCCAGTTCAGCAAGCTTTTTACGCAATACTTGTTCAAATTTATCTTTAATTCTTCCGTGAAAAATTTCATTGCCGGTTATTACCAGCCCTGCTCTAGCGCGGCGTAACGCCTTGACTTCCAATATCGGATTGCCATCTCTGGCAATGGATGCAGCACGCTCCACGATGGCACGCTCTGAAACAAGTGGGATGAGGCGGGTTGCTGCAATGTTTTCTCCCTTTTTAACAGGAGTATTGGTCTGCAAAGTGGCACACATCACCTCACCCAGCAGATTGAACTGGTAGAGCGCATCTTCATTAATTTTTAGAAGCCCGTCATATTCTGCATTAATGGCAATTTTTCCTTCCACCGGCTCCGCAGAGAGTATTGAGCCAGGACCGGATAGAGCTTTTGCAAGTATTTCAGCCGCCTCATTTTCATGGATCTCCTCTGGGCCAAGCTGGAGGACATAAATATGTTCCTTGCCAAGACGTTTCAGATGTTCCACATCTGCTTCACGAATAATATGACCTTTTTTAAAGGCCCTGCCTTTGAACTTGTCTTTTACGATTTCGGTGATGTCGTGGGGGAGTACCATGCCCACTGCATCATCAACCGGGACTGTCTTTTTCATTTATGTTCCATTGTTAAATAATTTACTGCCCATCGGGTCCGTAATAGATCAGGCCCGAGGTATCGGTTTCCCATACTTCAACGCAGTAAAGATTGTATCGATCATGCTGAAGGTCCGGCTTGATGGTATCGTAAAGAAACTCTGCAATATGTTCTGATGATGGATTGCGATCCTGAAAGGCTGGATGTTCGTTCAGATCCTCGTGATCCAGTTCATCAACCGCTGCGTTAACAATCTTTTTTAATACCTTGAAATCTATGCCCATACCGAGTTTATCAACTGCTGAAGCCCGGACTGTAACTTTTATTTTCCAGTTATGGCCGTGCGGCTTCTCGCAGGTACCGGGATAGTCGCGCAGGTGGTGGGCACCTGCAAAATGTGTTTTTATAAAAATATCGTACATATTTTGTTCTCCTTTGCTGTTTTTCATTGTCAGAGTTAATCGGAGAAAAACAGCTGCAAGCCTTGAAAGTATATAAGTTTAAGTGTTATTGTTTTAATTTATTGTAAAATTCGAATCCATCATAATTAATCTTCATTGTAGCAAAAAAGGAGTTATCACGCATGGCCTTTATCGCACCCTTTAAGGGCGTATTTTTTAATGTAGAAAAAGTGGGCAGTCTTGATGATGTCGTTACTCCTCCTTATGACGTAATCAGCGAGAATGCTGTGGAATCCTATACAGCAAAAAATCCATATTCCATGATCCGTCTTGATATTACCAAAAATCCCGGTGGTGTCATAGGTGATGATGCACGTTACCAGAATGTTGCGGATTTATTTCAGCAGTGGCTGGATCAGGAAGTGCTAAAGCGTGATAATCAGGATGCCCTGTATCTTTATACGGTTCAGTATAAGCATCCTTCCGGCAGAATGCTCACAAGAAAAGGAGTTGTCGCTCTGGTGGGGCTTGCTGAGTTCGAGGAAGGGATCGTAAAACCCCATGAAGAAATTTTTGAATCTGTAATCAGTGATCGCTTGCGACTCCTTGATACAACAAAGGCACAGTTCAGTCAGATTTTTTCTCTCTATTCCGATGAAGAAAACAGTGTCATTGCTTTGCTCGACAGTGCAAAAGATGAAGCAGCCATGGGGAGTATTACTGATGGCGATGGTTGTGTTCACTCTCTGTATCGCATTACCGATGAAGCGGTTATCATGCAGGTGCAGAAGTTTTTTACGGACAAGTCTCTTTATATTGCCGATGGTCATCATCGCTATACCACAGCCCTTGCTTATAGACGATTGCAGAAGGAACGGAATGCAGAGTTTTCAGACAAAGATCCTGCAAATCATATCATGATGTATCTTTGTCCCATGGAGGATCCCGGTCTTTCCGTACTTTCTACACATCGCCTGCTGCACTGGCCCGGAACACTTTCAGCGAAAGATCTGTGCAGTCGTCTGGAACCGTGGTTTGATCTTGAAGAAATTAAAGGTGGAACCCGTGAAGTACTGTTGTGTGAGGTTCTATCCAAAATGGATGAAGAGGAACAAAACTCTTCCGAAAAGCCGACCACTACTTTTGGAGTATATCATCCCGGTGAAGACCGTTGTTTTTTACTTGTCACGAAACCGGAGGCGTATCAATTATTAAAAGATAAGCCAAAGCAGCTGCAGGAACTTGATGTGGTCGTGCTTTCAGATGTGATTGTGCAGGGAGCACTGGAACTTGATCATCAGCGTTGTGAAGAGGATAATTTGATTCGTTATTTCAGTGATCCTGATGAGGCTATGGATGTAGCGGTTAAGGAATGTTATAAAACTGATGCCTTGACGCCTCTGCTGTTTGTTATGAACCCCACACGGGTGAAACAGGTGCAGCAGGTTGCTGATGAACAACTGATTATGCCCCATAAGTCCACTTATTTTTATCCTAAAATTATGACAGGATTACTTTTTAACCAGCAGGTGAGTGGGGAAGAAGTGCAACGACTTGGCTGATGTAGAGCGGAGTAACGACACTCTTTTTGACGGCAAACTTCACTGCCTGCAGCACCGGGATGGGTATCGGTTTTCCATAGATCCTGTGCTTCTTGCCCATTTTGTTCGTCTTGCCAAGGATGAAATAGTTTTGGATCTTGGTGCCGGCTGCGGTGTACTGGGGCTGATTCTTTTGTATCGGGCAAGTGATCGTATTCGTTCTCTTACCGCTTTTGAACTGCAACCAGGGCTGGCTTCGCTTGCGCGTGAGAATGTCATTCTCAACCAGTTTCAGGGACAAATGAAGGTTGTCGAGGGTAATCTGCGTGACCTTAAAAAAAAGTTAAAACCGGAATCCTATTCCACTGTTGTGTGTAATCCTCCTTTTTATCCAGTCGGCTGTGGAAGACCGTCGGCCAATAAAGAATCAGAGATAGCAAGGCATCAGGTCGCATGTACTTTGCCGGATATTGTAGCTGCAGCCGCAACAGCTGTCAAAAACAGAGGAAAAATCTATTTAATATATCCGGCGGAGGGATTGGGAAGTCTGCTTGCTCTTCTGCCCCGGCAGCGTCTGACAGCCAAACGGCTGCAACTGGTTTATTCCTATCCCGATTCGCCTACTGGCGCACGCTTACTGCTTCTTGAAGCTGTGAAAAATGGAGGTGAAGGAATTGAGATTCTCCCTCCTTTCTACGTTTATGATTGTAAGAATGGAGCTTACAGTGAGGCCATGAAGCAATTCTATGAATCGAAGTGAAGCTTGTGCTTCCTGGAAGACAACGTCTCGGCTAAAACTTTTTTCAATCCCTCAATATTAAAAGGTTTAACAACCATACCAACAAAACCATAGCTGCGAAAATCAGCCATAATCGGATCGTTGGAATAGCCGCTGGCCACAATCACCCTGGCTTTGGGATCAAGGCGCAACACTTCGGCAATCGCCTCCTTGCCTCCCATGCCGCCGGGAATGGTCAAATCCATAACGACTGCATCAAAAGGACTTCCTGCGGCCATGGCATCCTGGTATAAACGTACCGCCTCAACTCCGTCCCCGGCACAAGAGAATTTATACCCAAGATGGGAAAAAATACGGCCTGCAACATCCCTGATAATCTCCTCATCATCCATGATTAAAATACGGCTGTCGCCTGGACAAATTTTTCGTTTTTCACTTTCATGCTCAACAGCAGCGGGCTTTTCTTCCGTGGCTGGCAGCAGGATGGTGAAGGTTGCCCCATGGCCAGGTTTCGAATCCACTGAGATATAGCCCTCATGCTTGCTGATAATTGAGTGGCAGGATGCCAGGCCAAGGCCGTTTCCTTTCTCCTTGGTGGTATAATAGGGATCAAAAATTCTATCCATCTCCTTTTGAGTTATACCGACCCCCTCATCCTGGACAGAGATTTGCAAATAACGGCCCGCCGGAAGAGGAATCAGGCTATCCTGATCCAGGATAACATTCTCGCCCCATACCCTGATGACACCCCCTTCCGACATAGCCTGCCGTCCATTGATCAGTAGATTGTTGAGTACCTGGTTGATCTGACCAGCATCAATTGCAACCGGCCAGAGATCCGCAGGCACGTCAGTCTGGCAGAGCACATTTGAGCCCAGGAATAAAAAATTACAGGAATCAGTGATTAAATTTTTGATGGTAGTGACCTTTTTAACAGGCATCCCCCCTTTGGAAAAGGTCAGGAGTTGTTGGGTCAGATTACTGGATCTTAACGCTGCCTTTTCCGCATTTTTCAGCAGAGAAGCCAGTTGTCCCCCGGGCTCGGCTTCCAGTTGCGCCAAGCTGATATTACCGAGGATGCCGGTGAGCAGATTATTGAAATCATGGGCAATGCCGCCGGCAAGAATTCCAAGGGATTGGATTTTTTCAGCACGCTGCAGCTCTGCCTGCATTTTTCTATTTTCAGTTACATCGCGGAAGACGCAAACAGTGCCGATGATCCGGCTTTTACTGTCCCTGACAGGGGCGCCGTTAATGGCTAGCAGCAATTTACGGCCATTCTTGGCGACAAAAAAAACTTTATCAGCCAGCTTAATCTGCAAGCTTTGCGTAAAAATTATTTTTAATGGATCAGTATACAATTTTCCTGTTTCGTCAGTAAGCCGCAAAACCTCGGAAAGTGAATGGCCGATAGCATCACCAAGAAGCAAGCCGGTCAACTCCCCGGCGGCCTTGTTCATCAACATAATCTTACCGTCCAGATTCGTACTGATGACGCCATCGCCAATACTGGCCAGGGTGACGGACAGCCTTTCCCGTTCTTCGGCAAGATGCTGTTCCACTTTTTTACGTAACTTCCGGTCATCCTTCAGTGCAATGATCATCCGGTTGAATCGTATACTGAAAAGATCCACCTCATCGCGGAACCAGTGAGAGGGCTTTGCCACCTTAAAATCGAGTTCGCCCCTGCCAATACGGTCTGTTGCTTTGACAAGGCGTTTAATAGGCCTGGTAATGGCGCGGGACCCCCACAGGGCGGCCAGCAAAACAAAAAATATCGCCCACGCCAAGGTCAGCAGCATATTTTTTGTCAGTATCCTGGACAACGCGTAGGCATCATCAACCGGTGTTTCCTCAATCACATAGAGAGGCATTTCGCTCACCTTCACGCCTACCCCAACCACTCCCCTGTTCTCCAGACCAGTATACTCAACATGGCTGAACTCTTGACCGGCCATCAAACCCTGCACCACTGGCAGAGCCGAGACATCTTTGTCCTCCAGCACATAGTTTAAATTTGGATGAGAGACTATCCGACCCTCACTGCTGATGACATAGAGGTGACCGGTTTGATGATTGGATGTCAGGTCGGCAAAAATATTTTTCAAACTGATATCAGCTTGGAGCATGCCGCGCTGTTTGCCTGTTCTGAGAGAAAATAAAGGATAGAACACGGACAGCTGGGGCTCAAGATTCCAGTTTGTAAAAATAATATGCCTATCACGTCCGGTAGGAATCTGCGGAAAAACAACTTTGGTTCCTTTAGAAACAAAACCGAAACGTTTAAAGGATAAGAGGACTTTTTCACTGTTATCCACCACAAGCAGCTGCAGGATTTCCGGATGTTGCTGGGCACAAATTTGCAGAAACATGGTATCCGAATCAGACAATTGAATTTTTCGGGCCGTAAACCGCAGAGTGTTTTCGATGGCAATAATGGTATCAGAAAGCTGACGAGCCACATTGTTAATCCGGCCCCGGCTTATCTCCACTGTGGCGGTTTGCTGATAGACGGCCAAGCCGCTGGAAAAAATAAAGATTCCCAACCCCATGGGAATCAGGGCCACACAGAAAAATCCCAGAAACAGCTTATAAAACAATTTGACTTCAGTGAAGAATTTCATCGGCTCTGGAGAGGAAGGTATCGGAAATATCAAGCCCCAGCCGTTCAATTTCTTTGAGTGACACGGCCAGCCTGACTTTCTCCGGATTTTGGATCGGCAGCTGTTCCACCGAGATACCATGGAGGACGGAATAAACCATGGAGGCAGCCTGAAAGCCAACATCATAAAAGGCCGGGCTGTAGCCGAGAACCCCGCCTTTTTTGAGAAACATATTGTCAATTACCATCAGGGGCAGTCCTTCCCGGCGGGAGAGCTCAACCATCCGGCTGAACAGAGCAGCGGCCAGAGCATCCGGTATCATGAACAGGCCATCAATATCCCTGTTGCTGATGGAGGCGCAGACCTCGACCATTTCCTCATCATTTTTCACATGAAATTCGACAATTTCTACACCCGCCTCTGTTGCGGCAGCATGTAAGGCCGGATTGTTCACATTTTTCTGCAACCCTTTTTCTAAAGGATTACAGAAAATGGCGACCTTCTGGAGATGGGGAAAGGCCTCCTTGAACAGAATCAACCTCTTGGGCAGCAGTTCAAAGGCAATATGGCTGATGCCGGACATGGCGCCCGGCACCTTGAGAGAGGAGACAAGTTTTGAACCCACCGGATCGGCCACCACCGTAAAAATCACGGGAATCTTCAGCTCAGCAGCCTTTTTTTTAACGGCAAGGGCAACAGGGGTGGTGACCGTTAAAATCAGGTCAACATGATTTTCGGCAAAGGAGTTAAGCAGGGCAGGAATTTTCGAGGTGTCTTTGTCAACATGATGGATTTCATAAAAAATATTTTTCCCCTGATGATAGCCGTATTTTTTCAGACCATCTGTCAGCCCCTCACAGACGGCCAGAAAAGGTTCAGCAAAGGCGATTATGCAAATGCGAACTATCGTATTATCTTTATTATCATAGGCCCAGGCCGGTGTTGTTGAAAAAACAAGCAGAATGGTAAGGATGAGCACAATAAATGAATTTTGTAAAAATTGCATTGACATCCCTCGAAAAATAAAAATTTTATTTAAATAGCTACGCTTTTTTATAGTCAGGAGGATATGCTTTGTCAAGGTCAGCAGGATGGAATAATTCTGTCGACATCAGGTAGGTAACAGGCGATAAATAATCGCTTTTTTCATTTGCACCTTCTGGCTGTTGATCTTTTTGGGTTATCGTGGTGGGAAGTGGGAGAGGATGCTGGTGATTAAATAGATTCAGGGCAGGCTCCTCTTTTAAGTTTTCTGTTTTTTTCTGCTGAATATTTGATTTGTCATCCCCAAATAAAGTATCATTCTGGAAAAGAGTGTTAAATTCTACACAGTCTTCCTCTATTATATCAACCATGGAAGGGTCTATGTACTCAAAGCAAAAAAAATCATGTGAAAAAGGATTTAGCCTGATTGAATTAAGTATTGTTCTGGTTATTGTTGGTCTGCTGATGTCTGCAGGTGTTGGCATAATGAACAGTGTCAGCAAGACAAGCAAGATAGCCAAAGAAAAGGCTAATGTAGCAATCATTAAAAATTCACTGATTTCGTATGCTTTCAGTCATGGCAGGCTTCCCTGTCCTGATACAAATGGTGATGGCAGCGAAAACTGTCCGACATCAAACTGCGCTAATCCTCCCTGCGGGCTTCCCTTTATAGATTTAAGTATCAGTTCAGTGAACAAGGATACCTGGTCATTGCCCTATGGATATGATGTGACTGATATCCTCACGACGACTAATTCTAATTCTTTGTGTTCAATTCTTTACCAGCTTAACAATTTATACAGTTGGTATGGAAACCCGGCTAATGCGCCTTGCGGAACTAATGATTTAGTCTGTGTTACAGACACTACAGACGGAGATAATGGAAGTATCAGCGCCGCGGGGCAGGGGTATTATCTTGCTGCATATACTTGCAGTGGTGGTGAAGACCATGTATTTGGAGGGAAGAACAGTCGTGATGGTCGCAGGGAATATGAAATGTCTTCAAACCCATTTGATAAAACTGTTAATCGTGATGATCTGACGGGCGAACTGAGTTTTGGAGAGTTGTCTGCAAAAATCTGTAATAATAAAAATACAACAGTAGATGTAATCATGGACAGCGGGATGGTCTGGTATAGTGACAACGATGGCTGTCTTGTGGCAGATGGTCTCAATCGGGCGACAGTGGTTCTAGGCCAGACTATTCATTATAATAACGGCAGCAGTGACGGTTGTACCGGACAGATAAAGTTTGAAGACCTTGCCAAATGTGATGCAAATATTGTTATTAGCAACTGTGCAGGCGGGAGTAGTTTTGACGGGACGGTGAATCTTACGATTCCTTAATTCAGCAAGTATCCCACCCAAAAATAATTTGGATGGGATACGTTTCTTTATAGTATCAAAAATCAATTATAAGAGAAGCATTTACCACGGCTGTTGTACTGGCATCCGGCCATGCACCTGTGGCATCTGTATTGTCAGGATATTGCCTGAAAGATCCGGCTGTGGAATCCATCTGACTATCAATGATTTTATCCAGTCCGATTGCCAGATCTGTCGGTATGTTAGTTAAATACAAACGATTATCAGCATTTCCATCTGTGTGGCTGGTCAGGTAATATAGATACATTAATATTGTCTGAGTACCACTATAGGCACCCTTAAAACTGTACTGACCACTATTGACCATATTCGTCACTGGTACTTCAAGCCCTACCTTTTTTAGGGTGGCATCAATTCCATTGGCCGCACCAAAAGTTGCGCCGGAAATATTGTCAAAGTGGCCATCTCTTGCCGCAGTTCCACCATTTATTACGCCATCACCTAATAAATATCCGGTTCTGTCATAATATGATGCCACACTCAACTGCCAGGTTTTGAGGAAAGTCGAATGGAAATTTTTCTGTTTTGCGCTGTTAATAAGATCTTTTCCCTTGAGTACAGAACCAAGAATCAGGCCGATGATAACTAAAACAATGGCCAACTCGATCAGGGTAAAACCCTTGTTGTTCCTTAGGATAGAATGATTACTTTTTTTATGATTACAGGGGATCCTGTGGATCGTTTTCATTTCTTTGCCTCCAGGCATTAAGTAATAAATCAATTGGTAATAGTTAATGATATGGTCTGGAGATATTTAATTCAAATTTATTTTGTTTTTCAGGAGATTATTTTTTTCGAGGAATTAAGGGGACAGAAAAGTCAAGTGGGCAATAGTGGGCATGGTGTTTCTTTATGTTGTATTTTTAGTGCGATACCGTGTTGCAGCCTGCTACTGTTCGTCAAGCAACATTTTCTTTCGCTTTCTGCCTTCTTGTGCGATTTCAAGGTTAAACCGCAGGTCTTCATCATCAGGCGCCAGTGATATTACCTGTTGCAGGTAGTCTTCTGCTTTTTTATACTGTCTGGATTGGATAAGAATGGCGGCAAGATTATTTGCGATATCAGGATTCGGGCCAAATGACCACGCCTTTTTATAGAGTGTAAGAGCTTTAGGCAGATCGCCCTGCTCCCGCATTTTTTCTGCCTGGTAGAGTATTCGTTTTCTCTGTCTATCCCTGCTTTGTTCCCTTTCCGCATCACTGATAGAACTTTTTATAAACTGTTCGAGATCCACTTGCTGAATTTGAATTTCAGGGTTGAGTTCCTTTTGTGTTATAGAAACACTGTTTTCTACTTTTGTATCATTCTGGTCTGTGCTTTCTTGTTTTACTGTCAGAGGTTTTTCAGCAGCGGGAATGGGTTCTTGAACAATAATTTGTTCAGGTTTGGGCAATAGAGTTGTTGGTGGTAAAATATTTTTTTCGGGTTTTACAGACATGGGCTTGATAGCGGGAATGTTTTGCTCTTTTTCTATAGCATTATCATTTGTTGTTACTGTGGGAGAAGATGTGTAGTCGTCCCTGGCAAACCAGATGAACCCCAGACAGACAACGGTCAATACCAGCAGCAAAACACAAAGCAGTGCAGATTTTAGATACGGCAGAGAATTTTTGGGTTTTTTGTCGCCACTGGAAGGAGAAAATGCTTGTGGAATTTGTGGAACTTCAGGTGCATTTTGTTCTTCAAGTTTTTGCAGTGCTTTGAATAACTCACTCATAAATCAGGCCGTCCGGGTAAACAATCATTTGTTCTTGAGTATTTTTATCTGTAGTGCAATAACCAACTCTACATGTCTTTTTTCAGTGGCCTCATAACGAAACAGTCTTCCCACCCCTGGAATGTCAGACAGATAAGGCAGGCCATTTTCATCTGCATCATCAAAATCCATAATCAGACCGCCAAGAAGAACCACATCACCTGACTGGACACGGGTAACAGTTGAGATTTCACGTAAGTTTACCCTTGGCAGAGTGATTTGGTACGGGGATAAGATGCTTCCGAATTCCACAGTTTCAAGCTCTACAAGATCACTTTTGATGGGAACAATATGGAGTGATACCCAGCCGTCACTTTCTATCATAGGTGTTACGCCCAACAGGACACCATCAAATACAGACCCTATTTCTGTTGTGTATTCATCAGTACGATCATCGCCGCTCCCTTCAGTTGTCTTCTGATAACTGCTTAAGTACGAAACCGATTGACCGACACTGATCAGAGCGGATTGTCCGTTCATTGCTTTAAGGCGCGGATTTGAAAGAATCTTCAAGGTTCCAAATTCTTCCAGCGCATGAAAGATACCGCTGAGATCAGAATATTTGGAGTTAATGGTCATGGCATAAAAGGAATTATCCTGTCCAACTCCAGGTGTAATCTGCATCACTGCTGCACTGGCTGCCCGCAAAGGTGATTTGCTAACAAAGGCTCCCACTGTTTTCCAGTCGATACCCAGTTCATGTTTTTTAGAAAGTCCGACCTCGATAATTTTGGCTTCAATCAGTACCTGGCGTTGATATTTTTTTCGTAAAAAAGCTATGTATTGTTCTATGCTCTGCACAGTGGCCGGGCGTGAATGAACCAGAAGAGTTCCTGTTTGACGATTCAGGACAAATGAACCTTCTCCTCCCAGAAACTGCTCCATGGAGCTTTCAATATTGGCATAAATATCGGTAGCTGTTGCTGTGGTCTGTCCTTCAACGGTAAAACGTCCACTAAGGGGAGAATCACTTGATCCCTCACCACCTCCTGAAGCACCTCCGCCAGTGCCGGAACCCAGGACATCTCCACCAACTTCAAATGAAGATTGCCGGACAGAACTGAGAAAATCAAGGTCAATGATCTTTTTAACAGATGGCTCGATAAACAGAACACCACTGTCTTCGTGCCAGGCAACATTCAGCATCCTGCAGACTGCATCGAGCACAGAACGTACCGACATATCCTGATATTCTGCGGTTAGCCTGGTATTGCTGCCAAGAACAGCAGTTGTTGATGAGGAAATTGTAAGATTCAGGGCAGCTGCATGAGCCAGTGCCTGTAAAACCTGGCCATAGCTTTCATCAACTACACTGATACTGACCATTTCATTATCAAGGGGGCTTAATGTCTTAAATCGTGGTGCGGGAAGTTCAGGTTCCGGCTTCGGCTCTCTGCGAAAAACATCATCTACCGAATTATTCCATCCCTTATCTGTCTGCTGAAGAGATATTGGTTGTGGCGGCTCAAGCTGATGACGCTCAGCCATTTTTTCGCTGCATCCCCATAAAGCAAAAATCACAATACACAATACACTTCGCAAAAGGCAGCTTGATACTTTTTCCATTAATTTCTTCATTCTTTGACCTGTGTCTCATTCAATTTCAAATCACTGTCTTCATGGTTTGTAGATTTTACAGCACCAGATACTTCCCGGATGGTTCCTTCGGCATCAACACTTATTCTTTCACCTGGTTGAAGATACAGCAGGGCTTCGTTAATTTTGTACCACACCCTGTTTGCCTCGATACGATGAATCAGATACCCATTACCTGCCTCGCCTTCTGCAAGCATCACTCCATTGGTGAGGCAAAAACGCTGTTTCCCTTTAACAACGATTAATCCGAGAGCAAGTTCCATAATTTCAAGGGATGTTTCTTCTTTTTTTGCTACCGTGCTGAACCCGAAAATATTTCTGTGAGGCTCTTTTAATGTATGGGAAGGAAACATTTTTTCATGCAGGGGGGGAGGCAAAGTAGAAACAGATTTTTGCTCGCCAGCCTGGTAGTTAAAATCAGGAAGGCGGAGAGGAGAAGTTTGGAATTCGGCTTTACTATGGATTGCACCAAACCAGATGGCAACACTACTTGTTAGAACCAGAGCCAGTGGAATGGCTGCAAAATAGAGTCTTTCGCCAAGGTTTTTTACGGAGACGGACATAAAAAATACCCTCGCATATGAAAGATTCTTTCACTGAACTCCGGAAAAGAAGCGTTGTTAACATCAGTTGCTGTTGATGGGCCAGGTGTCTTTCTTTCGTCCTGAATTTCTGCTGCAAAAGATTCCAGCACAAATATTTTCTGCTGATGAGAAAGATCGTCAATTCTTTGTAAAAGCTCTGTAAATGATAGAGATGTCCAACTGAAATTCACCTGCTCCCAGTTCAGTTTGGAAGATAAATGTGCAAGTGTAGAATCTGTAGACAACAGTTTGTTATAGGCTGTGACGTTTCCAAGGGTCTGTTTCAGTCGAGTACGTTGAGTGGATAAACGATTAAGATCGTGTATAGTCGAAATTTCTTCCTGCCTGGTGTGGAGATACATATAGAGGGAAAAGGCAAAACAGGCAATAACTGCCAGTTGGAAGAAGGTTGTTTTTTTATTTACGCCAGGAGTTAGAAATATCATTTTTCTTCTCCGCTAAGTTGCAATTCGCAATCAAGGTAGCCGGTTGTGCTTTTTTCTTCATATCCCCAGGTAACAGCACGAAGGGAAAAGAGAGAGGAAAATCCTTTAATTGCTTCTTCAAATCTGGCTTTCACCCGATCGTAATCCCCTTTGCTTATACAGTTAAGTTGAACGATCAGTTCCTGATCCAGAAGGATTTCCGCCTTTACTTTATCGCCCTGTTCAGGGAGTTCTTGCGCCATACCCGGCGATTGTCCTGGAACTGGAATCGCTGCGACAGCCTCCGGTTTATCGTTACTGGTTTTTCTTGTTACTTCCATGCTGAGAAGAGTTATATTTTTTGGGAGAACTGAGGCCATCTGCTGTAAGAATTGAGAAACAGATGCCTGTTTTGCTGCGTTCTCTTCAATGTTGAGATAGGCTTTCACCTGCGTTACATTGTTTGAGTCTGGTAATTGTTTCCTCAGGTTGCGAATGTCACTTGATAATTGCTGCCTTTCTTTCTGTAGCTGCAATCGAAGAGGATCAAGTTTTTGTATATTCTGATAATATAAACCGGAAAAGACCACAGCAGCAACTCCTGCACAGAGTACCAGGATACGGCTGAGCTGATTTAACCGGAATGCCATGTTATATTCTTCAGGAAGATATGAATAACCGGTGTCAGTGAAAAGAGTGCCGAAGAGAGCAGGATAATGCAGGATGTCATCACCTTCAACGTTCAGGCAATGATTCCAGTCGGGCATCCAGTTTTCTTCGCCTAATTCTTCATAGTTCACCTTTCCTCTTGCTTCTCCCATACAGAGAAAACGACTCGTATCAGTTGAAAAATTGCGAGCCAGATTTTGTCGTCCAAAATTTATGGCGTGCGTTGTTGCTTCCGGTTCAATTTCTCCATCACTGCTCAGTGGAATTCCCTGGATAAACAGCGCAGTACCATCATGAACACCAAGGACATATGCTTTGTCCCGAGTCAGCAAAAGCACAATAAATGCCTCATCGCTCAGCTGTTTCAGGAGGCTGGCAACGGATGCAGCCATGGAAACACAGTTTATGAGTTCAATATTGTATGATTTTGTGAGAAGATGAATACCTGCAACGATCAGTTCTTCTGGTATTGCCACAATACTTATTGACTGCTGTTGAGATTGTTTCTGGATAACCCGGTGGGAAACAGCGATGGCTTCGTTTACATCAAAAATAGCAAGGAGCTCTATCTTGTTTTTGATCTGAAGCTGAAGAATATTCGTTTTTAACAATGGTAAGTCTGTAACTTCCACTACGGTTTTGTTGGAATCAATACAGAAGCAGGCTTTGCCTTTGGGCTTGTCAGAATCAGCAATCTCTTTAACTGCCGAACAATGATACACCTTTCCCCTGCGTTTGACAGAAGCACCCAGCAGGCGTTCTTTAGGGGTTCTTTGTAATATCCAGTGTGGTTTGTTCATGGTAGATCAGCAACGTATTCTTTCTGAAGAAATAAAACTATGGCTCACAGTTAGAGTCCTTTTCAAATGATCAGCACTATTATTAAAGAGTAGAAGAAGAGTGCATAACTAAAAGAAGGGAACGGCCTGAAAAATCTTTTTTTTTGATGCCCTTTTGGAAGGGTACCCTCTGCACAGCTAATGTGTTTTCGGGTAAGCTTTTTGTCATAATCAGAACAGGCGATTAAAAGTGTTCTGTCCATAAGTCGATTTACAAGACGAGGAATTCCACCCGTTAAGCGATAAAGAGCCCTTTTGGCGAACCAGGTAAGTCCGATATTACCTCGTCCGGCTTTGGCGAGTCTATAATTTACATATTCAATTGTTTCCTTAGCAGTAAGTGGTCGAAGTTTTTCATGAACCACAATGCGTTGAGTGAGTTGGGCAAGTCTTGCATCTTCAAGGAGAATATCAAGTTCGGGTTGACCGGTTAAAAGTATCTGCAGCAGTTTTTTACGATTGGTTTCAATATTTGAAAGCATACGTAGGTACTCTAGTGTTTCAAGTGGCATATTCTGGGCTTCATCAATGATAATAAGCAGATCTTTGTTCGTAGAAGCCAGCCCAAGAAGAATCTTCTGAAATGCTGCCATTAAATCGGCTTCACCCATGGCAGCATCAACTTTGAGATCTAGTTCAAGAAGAATCTGATGGAGGAGACCGGCGGGGGGCAGTACCGGATTAATGATTAAAACAGAATGTTTATCCGCTTCCATTTCACTTAACAAAAGCCTGAGAAGAAGGGTTTTACCGGTACCGGCCTGGCCTGAAAGTACCATGAATCCTTCATTGTTTGTAATGGCGTATTTCAGGACTTCTCTTGCTGAAATATGCGTGTTTGATGGAAAAAAGAATTCAGGATCAGGGGAAAGTCTGAAAGGGGCACTGGTCAGTCCATAACATTGCAGATAATTCGATTCGTTATTTGATTGTTTCATATTATTTTACTGTATTGCAGAGACTAGATTGTATACAGGCCCCAAAAGTCCCATGGCGATGACCATAAATACAAGTCCCGCAACTCCAATAATAAAAGGCTCCAGGGTTTTGGACATGGCTTCCACCATCTTATTTACCCTTCCCATGTAATATTCCGCTAGAATTTTAAATTGTTCAGGCATATTTCCGGTCTGCTCACCAACTCGCACCATACGTAAAACAAAGGGCTCAAAAAATTTCAGTTGAGCAATGGCTGTGGACATAGATTCTCCGGCAACGATATCTCTGGTGATAAGCCGGATACTTTTTTTCAGGACGCGATTGCCCACTGATTCTTTCATCAGTTCGAGACTGCGCACAATGTGAATACCACCACCGGTAAGGAGGGAAGTGTATTCGAAAAAGAAGGCCAGCTGGGAAGAGCGCAGGATATTACCAAGTACGGGAATATAGTTAAGACCACTGTCCCAGAGAAAGTGGAGGCGTTCATTTTTACGTGAAAGAAAGTAGAAAAATAAAAAAGATCCAAAACAGATGGGAATTACCGGCCAGAAAACATCAAAATAGTGAACAGAGGCTATCAGAATACGTGTTGCAAGAGGAAGTTCTGTCAGGCCCATGGAGGCAAACAATTCGAGAAGCTGAGGCAGAACATACACCATCCAGAAAATAAATGCTCCAAACATGGCTGTAAGAACAAAGGAGGGATAGATAAGAGCGCGGCGGGTGGAGGAAATTATCTCCTGTATCCTTTCAAGGTGGGTTGCTGCATCTGTCAACGTTTGATCCAGTTGTCCGGTTTCTTCTCCAATTGCGACTAGAGGCAGGATGATGCGTGGTATATACTTGGACTCCTGTTCCAGTCCTTCCGAGAAGAGCATTCCTTCTTCCAGTCTGTTTTGTACCCGGCCAAACACCTGGGACAGTGTGGAATGTCCACCGCCTGCTATAAGATCTTCCAGTCCATCACGGAGTGGGACACCGCCCCGCAGCAGGAGAGCAAGATTACGAAAGAATTCAGCAAGGTCGATCCGTGATATGGAACCACTCATAAGTGTGGCTTTTCCGGAAAAGAGTTTTCGGCGGTATTTAATAAGGCTCAGGCCTTTGTTTTCCAGCGCCTTAAACATTTCAGGAAGCGATGAAAATTCACCTTCAGCTTCGTGTTGTTGTCCATAGGAATCCATTGCAGTGTATAAGTAGCGAGGCATTATCCAAGAACCCTTCTAAATTCTTTGAGACTTGTAATTCCTTCCAAAACCTTGTCTCTTCCTGAACTTTGCAGGTCTGTAAATCCTTCTTCTCTTGCCTGATCAAGGATATCTCCAAGGGGTGCATCTTTGGCTACCAGTCGAAGGATGGCTTCCGAACATCGAAGAAGTTCTGATATACATTCCCGGCCGTTATATCCGGTATCCTGGCATTGACTGCAGCCAACTGCCTTATAATATTCCCCGGTTTCAGGCAGATTATATGGTTGCAGTTCTTCAGGGGAATGTTCAGTTTGTACTTTGCAATGGGGACAAAGTTTTCGAATCAGGCGCTGAGCCAGCACGCCTGCAAGGGCGGTTGAGAGTAGATAGGAGGATATCCCAAGATCTTTTAAACGGGCTAAAGCACCGAGTGCAGTATTAGTATGAAGAGTTGAAAGTACCAGGTGGCCGGTTAATGCCGCACGGACACCAAGCAGTGCTGTTTCTTCATCCCGGATCTCACCAATCAGCATTACATCAGGATCCTGACGGAGAAACGATCTGATTGCAGAAGAGAAAGTATATCCTGCTTTTTCATTTACCTGAGTTTGACGGATCATGAGGAGTTGGTACTCAATTGGATCCTCGATGGTAAGGATATTTTTGCTGATGGAATCCTGTTCTCGCAGTGCTGCATAGAGGGTCGTTGATTTACCGCTGCCGGTAGGGCCTGTGACAAGAACCATGCCGTATGGAGCGCTGAAAAGACGTTCAAGGGAATGAATTTTGTCAGGTTCAAAACCAAGATCTCTGATATTTAAAACAGAGCTTCCTCTGGAGGCCAGCAGGCGCATGACCATATTTTCCCCAAAATTGGTTCGCACCGTTGAAAGTCTGATATCAAAAAATTCCCCCAAAAATTCAAATGACATTCGACCATCCTGGGGTTTGCGCTGTTCTGAAATATCCATCCCGGCTCGAACTTTGATATTTGTGATCAGCCGGTTATGTAGAGCATGGGGGAAGACATGGGCAGGGCGCATGACACCATCAACACGAAACATGATTCTGCTTGAAATATTACTTGGGCTGATATGCATGTCAGTTACCCGGTACGTGACCGCAACACCCAGTAGATTTTCCACCAGTTTCTCAACATTTACTTCCCCGTCAGGGTTACGGCGAAGCCTGCCGACCACAGTGTCAATTTCTTTTTCAATCGGATTTTCTAGAAGATAGTAAAAGCGCTCTATGAGTTTCAGGAGCTCATTTTCGCCGCCTATATGCAGCTTGATCTGTACTCCTGTAATTCTAAAAGCCTGTTCAGCGGCAGTATCGGAAAAAGGATCCGCAATGGCAATGTGGAGAAGGCCTTCTTTTTCAGCAAGAACCAGAAACTGGAACTGTTTTGCAATTCGAAATGGAATTTTGGAAAGAAGGTGGGGATCCGGTGTAAAGCTGCGCAGGTCAACAAAAGGGTGACCACTCTGTTCAGCAAGCACCCTGGCAAGGTCGGTATCAGTGAGAATTCCCAGGCGTAAGAGACAGGCTCCCAGTAATTCACCAGTGGCTTTCTGTTCCTGAAGAGAAAATACTATCTGTTCTTCGGTAACCAGACCTTTTGCTTTGAGTAATTTGCCTAAGGAGGGTGACTTTTGGGTGCTCATAACCAACTATATGATTAAGTGTAATAAGATAAATACTATACGTTGTTTAAATCCTATCACTTCTTGCTTATGAAAAACAAATGAAATCTTATTTTTCTCAGGATGATTTGGCCTGGCTCTATTCATGTGTGGGTGAATTAAACAAGAATATTTCAAGTCAACATTGCAAGCGAACGTACGATGTGGCATTGTATTCTCGTACGTTACTCATACGGAAGGATGTTCAAATGGCAATTACCGCTTCAACTCTACGGGAAAACATTTACAGGCTTCAGGATCAGGTTCTTGAACTTGGATAGCCTCTGGAAATAGAAAGGAAAAATTATTTTTTTAAATTAGCCCTGAGGAACGTCCTTTCAAGATGCCCAGACTAATCAGTCGAACTCTCTGGGATTAACAGAAAAAAGAATGCCGACAACAACAAGTCCATGCAGCAAATTAATGATCCGAACTGAAGTTTTCCAGAAAAAAGAGAAATTGCACTGATGCTGGCAAAAATTCATAGCGGCGCAGTACAGGGTGTGGATGGCCTGTCTGTGATGGTTGAAGTGGATCTTGCCCTTGGACTTCCAATGTTCACAACTGTCGGTCTTCCCGATGGTTCCGTACGGGAAAGCAAGGAGCGTGTAAGGGCGGCCATTAAAAATTGCGGGTATGATTTTCCTCCAAAACGAATCACTGTAAATCTTGCTCCAGCAGATATTAAAAAGGGTGGTGCCGGGTTTGATCTTCCCATGGCCTTGGGTATTCTCGCTGCTTCTGAACTTTTTAAATCTGATCTTTTAGAACATTATGCTGTTTTAGGTGAGCTTTCACTTGATGGTGCTGTTCGTTCGGTACCGGGTGTTCTGCCAATCACTTTGAATGCAAAAGAGCAGGGACTGAAAGGCATTCTGGTTCCAGAGGATAATAAGCTTGAGGCGGCAGTTGTTAAAGGGATTGAGGTGATTTCCGTGACGAGTCTCCATCAGGCCGTGGAGTTTCTTGCAGGAAAAATCCACTGCTATCCCATAACGCTTGATCAGGATGATCTCCTGATGTCCAATTCCGCATATGATGTAGATTTTCAGGAAGTAAAAGGGCAGGAACACGTCAAACGTGCCTTTGAAATAGCGGCATCAGGCGGCCATAATGTGAGCTTAAAGGGGCCGCCTGGTTCAGGTAAGACCATGCTTGCCAGAAGATTATCAACCATCCTGCCGGGTATGAGTTTTGAGGAGGCCCTGGAAACAACCAAAATTTATTCTATTGTAGGCAAACTGACAACTGACACCCCGTTAATTGCCATGCGACCATTCAGAGCCCCACACCACACTATTTCTGATGCCGGCCTCATAGGAGGCGGCCAGATTCCTCGTCCCGGAGAGGTCTCGCTGGCACATAACGGAGTTCTGTTCTTAGATGAGCTGCCAGAGTTCAAAAAACATGTTCTGGAGGTTTTGCGCCAGCCGCTGGAGGCTGGAGATGTTTCCATTGCACGTGCTCATCAGACCTTACAGTTTCCTTCCCGTTTTGTTCTTGTTGTTGCCGCGAATCCTTGTCCCTGCGGCTACTACGGCGATAAGGTGAGAGAATGTAAATGTACTCCCATACAGATTCAACGCTATAACGGCAAAGTTTCAGGCCCGCTTCTTGATCGTATTGATCTCCACCTTGAAGTGGGCGCTGTTCCTTTTCAGGAAATGAATGATGAGCGTCAGGGTGAGTCTTCTGCTGTAATCAAAAAAAGAGTCGATGCATCCCGGAAAATTCAGTCAGAACGCTACATTAAAAATGAAAGAATTCATTGTAATGCTCAAATGGGACCAGCAGAAATTGAAAAATATTGTAAGCTTGATAAGCCATCCATGCGTCTTTTAGAACGTAGCGTTGAAAAACTTGGTCTCTCAGCCCGTGGATACCACCGAATCCTGAAAATTGCCAGAACCATTGCTGATATGGATTGTAAAGAGGATCTTGAATTATCACATGTGGCGGAAGCTGTGCAATATAGAAGAAATGGATAGCGAAAAATTATGAATATGAAAAAAATTGGAATAGTTCTTGTGTTAGTCTGTTGTGGCCTGGGGATTCTTTTCTTTTTGAAAAGTAGACAGGAGCCTGCGGTTCAGGCAGCAGATCTCTTACCGGCTGATGTACTCTTTTATGGTGAGCAACATGAATTCACTGAAGTGTACCAGGATTTTCTCAATAGTCGTTTTGGTAAAGCTTTGATCGGTCTTGATTATAGTGCTATTGAAGCAGAGCTGAGTGGAGCTGAGGAACGGGTACAGGAGACAGAGAATTTTTGGAAAAAAGTCAATACAGTCCTTGAATCTCCTGGTTTTAATGAATTCCTGGGTAAAGAGTTTGCTGCAGCATTGTTCCCGGCAAAATCTTTTTCTACAGAGAATCCTGCAAAAGCTCTGGAGGAACGTCTGTTGCTTATTGCAAGGCCACGTCATAATGCTCAGGTTTTGCAATTTCTTGTTTCATTTTTTAGTAAAGATATTGAACAATCAACCGTCCAGTATGGGGCCCATACCATCAGCAGATATCAACTTGACAAAGATTACCGGCTGTCAACAGCCACGGTCCAGGGGCTCGTTCTTGCAGGTTTTGATGAACGACTGGTACGAAAGAGTCTCGATTTTCATGATAACCGGAAAGACACTCTGAGTGGGAATAAGGATTTTCAGAGATTACGTAAGAATTTTAAAGGATCAGAGCTGTTTGCTTATCTATCATTGCCTGCTCTTTTTGATCAGGGACGTATGATTGCTGGAAATCTGCCACAGGAGAGTCGGGAAGAATTTTACACTCTTTTGAACCAATGGGAAGGTTGGGGGGGGGCTGCTTATGGTGCCTGGCATGAAAAAGGGCTGCTAAAAGATAAAGCCGAGATTCTTTTTGATAGATCAAAGCTTGATAGCGGATTGGCGAAACTTTGTGATGTGCACCCTGCCGAGAACAAGTCCCTTGCAATGGTTCCCGCAGATTCACTTTTTTATTACTGGACCAATATTCTTAATCTGAGGGTTGTCTGGGAGATGTATGCTGCACAGGTTACCGACCGGCAGCCAGATGCCTTTGATGTACTGCGTCAGGAATTAAGAGATGGCGGCAATGTGGAACTTGAAGAGCTTTTGGATATGATAGGCAATGAATTTGCTGTGATTGTAAGAGATGTTGGTCGTGAGGGTATTCCTCTGCCAAAGGCTGCAGCAATTATCCAGTTGAAAGAACCGCAAAGATTTTTAGGTGTTTTTAACAAGTTACTTGAGGAAGCTGCGATTCCGATAAGTGAAAAGAAATACAAAGGTCAGGCGATTACTTACTGGGGAATTGCTCCTCAAAGCGGGTTGCAACCGGCTTTTACTCTGATTGGTAACTACCTCCTTCTCTCCAACTCCTATGAGCTTGTGCAACAGATTGTCGCCCTGAGAACGGATCCGTCAAAGGCTCTGCTGGAAAGTCCCGATCTTCGGGAAGTAGGAGGGAAATTATTAGAGAAGAATAATTCTACAACGTATATCCACATTGCACTCTTTGCTGATGCTTTGAAAGAACTTGCCACATGGGCCGGATCCATGGCGATTTTGCAGGGGCCTGAAATGGCCCACAATGCTGAAATAGTCGTTAATAAATTACTTTTACCTTTGCTTGATGGCGTTGCCATGTATAATCAATATGGTTCTCGCAGTATTATTACAAATGATTCCATAGTATTGGAATCAACAACCATTGTTGTGCAGTAATCAATAAAATCATTTTACCGAAAATAAATTATGGAAAAGCTGGTTGCAGAATTAAAGCAGGTTGTCCCGTTTAAGGATAGCACAGATATAGGCGATCTTGTACTGATCGTTGCCAAAGAACCGCAGATGCTGGTTTACGCACTGGTGACGGATATTTCCAGAGACACCTCACGCAAAGATGAGTGGTGGAACCTGAGCCTCACTTTTCTCACAGTCCCGCCACAGGAGACCACCTGGACTCTGCGGACAGCTCAGATGACTGGTATGGAGGTGTTTACCATGGGTGGAGAAGAACGTTTTGTAAAAGCGGTTTACCTTACTCCAACAATTAAAAAGCCGCCGGAAAAGCCACTGCCTGAGAAGGATGAAAAGGAAAAGAATTCCAAGGCATCTTTTTTGAAACGAGTGAAATAGTGGCCGCCTGGTCCGAGCGCAGGCTTATAAAAAAGATTCGTCAGGCCAGCCTGAGAGCAAGCAATGGCTTACTGAAAGCCATTGGCGATGACTGTTGCGAAGTAACGGCGCCCGGATCCTTTTTGATTTCCACTGACACTCTTGTTGATTCAGTGCATTTCGATGTCAGTTTTCATCCTCCGTACCTTCTCGGCAGAAAATCCATTGCCGTTAATCTGAGTGATATCGCAGCTATGGGAGGCAGGCCACGGTTTGTACTGTTGTCGCTTTGTCTGCCGGAAAATCTTGAGTGGGATTGGATTTCCAGATGGCTTGACGGTGCTCTTGAAATTCTGCAGGAGTACGATTGTGTTTTAATTGGCGGTGATACGGTAAAGGGCAAAGAACTTGTGTTAACCGTTACTGTTCTTGGGGAGCCGGTGGGATCAGGTGCTGTGTATCGTGATGGCGCAAAAGAGGGTGATACTGTGTGGGTGTCCGGGGATCTTGGAACGGCAGGTGGCGGACTGGCGCTTCTGAACCACAATAAAAATGAACATGATTCATTGGATCTTGGTGGCTGGAACGCGCTTTTGAGTGGTCATTTGAATCCTGTACCCCGTATACATCTCGGTATGGAACTGGCCCGGAGCGGATTGCTTACAGCCATGCAGGATATTTCTGATGGTCTTGCCACTGACCTTGCTCATCTTTGTCAGGCATCTGGCGTGTCTGCAATTATTTATGGCGAGAACCTGCCGTTTCTTCCTGAACTTTCAACAGCAGCTGAAGTTTTGAATCTTAAACTGGAGGATTTAATTCTGCGATCCGGAGAGGATTATCAGCTTGTTTTTACCGTGAGAAAAGGGAAAGAGGATGAGTTCGTTGGTCTTATGCAGAAAAGCAAAAAGGAAATTTTTAAGATCGGGGAGATACGTTCAGGAGCAGGTGTCTTCTACGATAATGGTGACAGTATCGAAGACATATCATTTCAGGGTTATGAGCATTAATTTTTTTAGTTTTCTCCATCAGTCCTCAACAAAGAGTTTGATATTTACTTCTTTCCCCTTGCCAACAAATTGCCTGTATCCTGTATTTGATTCGTCCAGCATACGTTTGGAAGCCTTTACTGAATCACTGTCTGCATATTTATCAGAAAGATAAATTATCTCCTCTATTCCCGACTGAATGATCACCTTGGTACACTCATTACAGGGGAAGAGTCCTACATATATTCGACAGTTTTTAAGATCATGGGTCGTGGAATTGAGTACAGCGTTCAGTTCAGCGTGGCAGACATAGGGATATTTTGTATCCAGATAATTACCTTCTCGTGCCCAGGGAAGTCTGTCATCGGAACATCCCCACGGGAAGCCGTTATAGCCCACCCCTACAATTTTATTATCTTCGTTTGCGACACACGCACCAACTTGTGTGTTAGGATCTTTACTGCGCTCAGCCGAAAGCAGGGCAACACCCATGAAGTATTCGTCCCAGCTGAGGTAGTCTTTACGTTTTCTGGTTTCTTTTGTCATACATGACTCCTACATGTAGGGGATCCAGGTTCGTATCATGCGTTGCAACTGCTGTTTGTTTTTCAGGTCAGCCAGAAATGCGTTGGCCTGATTCAGCAGTTCAGTGTCTTCTTTGCGGATTCCCCACGCCATGTATTCTTCAGTGGCGAGAGTTAGAATTGGAGTCAGTTTATTGTTCTCATTGATTGCAGCGTAGTGGCAGACCATTGGTGCATCATAGACAAAGGCATCAATTTCTTTATTGATCAGGGCTTTCACCGCATCAGCGGATTTTGTGAAATTTTTCACTTCCACGCCATTGATAGTTTTTGTGATAAAAAGATCGCCAGTGGTGTCTTTTATTGTTCCGATCACGTAACTTGAATTCATCAGGCTGTAAATGCCTGTGGAAAATCGTGCTTTTTCCTGCAGGCGAACCAGTAATATCTGGCCTGAACGAAGGTAGGGGGCTGAAAAGGCAATCCGGTATTGTCTTGCATCAGTGATAGACATGCCAGACATGATGATGTCGATTTCGTTGTTTTCCAGAGCATCAATCTGGTTTTTCCAATCCAGTTTAACAAAATGAACTTTTTTTCCAGTGTACTCTGCCAGTTTCCGGGCAAGATCAGCTTCAAGGCCGACGACTTTGTTGTTTTTTGTGTAAATAAGAGGAGGTGCATTGGTGGAGACACCCACACGCAGCAGAGAAGGATCTGGCGCAATTTTTGTGGCTTGTGACATATTTCCGGCGGGATTACAAGCAGACAGGAAAAGTCCCAACAGGGCGATAAGCAGGAAAAATGAAAAATGAAAGTTTGGTTTTGTCATGGTTTATTCCCCTGAATATGTTTTTGTTTTTTTCTTCGCTGGCGCCAGTTGGTCATACCTGTGACTTTATCTATAAATTGTTTGACTGTTTGGAAATAGAGTTTGCCACCGGTCGAAATCATGGTGTTGTGCGAGGCTCCTGGGATGACAACAAACTCTTTGCTTCTTGCGCCACAGCATGACTGGAGTTTTTCCGCTTCAGAAGCAGTTATTATTTCATCCCTTGAACCATGAAGAATAAAAGTGGCTATGGTGACCGACTCTATTTTCTTTAAATTATTAAAGCCGTCTTCTTCTGTGAAGTTTTTCCAATCAATATCAAATTCCAGACTTTTAGCCAGAGGGATGGTGTCAGCAATACCACTTTCAATAATCAGTCCTTTAATGTCGGCTTCATGGCGAGAGGCAAGATCTATTGCCGCAACAGAACCAAGAGAGCGGCCCTTGAGAATGAGAGCGCCACTGTGTTTATGGAACTTGAGCCAGTTTTTGGTCTCCTGAAACAGGACTTCAGCATCAGCAAGCAGGGAGGCAACAGTCGGGCTGCCACTACTCCAGCCGTATCCCCGATAATCTGTTACCAGCAGGTTCATTCCTGCCTGATTATAGAGCGGGCCTATTTCATCATAGTCGGCAACTATTTCACCGTTACCATGAAAAAAGAGAATATTGGGACTTTCCAGGTCATTGATATAAAATCTGCAGCCAATAACAACACCGGGTTCTGTCTCAATCTCCACATCTATTGCGCCTTCTGGAAGTGGTGTGCGTTCACAAATGCGTGGATAAAAAATGGAAGCAAGAAGGGCCGGTTGATCAAGTTTTGAGTAGTTTTGCATAAATAATAGTCGAAGAAGAAAAAAGTTGCGTCTGGATCTGTTTAATGGTTTCTTGAAATTATGAAATTCAAGGCAAGAGGTCTTGTTTTTCCTGCCAGACAACTATAAGGAATTTTATTCAAAAAATCCAGTCCGGAGGTGCGTATGACAACTTTTACTATTCATCCCATGGGTGATAGGTACAAAAGTAGTAACTATTCAGCAAGACAACCGGGGTGAAAATTCCGGCATTTATTTTAAAAGTAACAAAAAGGTCAACGTCTTGATTTTATATAATTTTCACCTTTTGTTACTTAGAAGGTGATAGCTGGTAATTTGCCTAACCGCTGTCCTGTAACTGTCGCAGCCCTAAATTCAAAGCAGGTACATTAATCGGAAAGTGTTATCAGATTGTCCGTGATGCTTACAAAGAAGTTTAATAAAAAACAGGCTGAACACATAGCTGTTTTTGCAAATTACTCATATGTTGAGTAGTGTTACTTGTCAACTGAGTAATATGTAATTGAGGTCAAGAAATTCCACTCCCGCAGGCAGGAACAACAATGTATGAACGACAAATCGTCATAGAAATAATACGTGGTTTCCAGAGAAAAAAGAAACTTCTCCATATCATTACCGGCCCCAGGCAGGTAGGAAAAACAACAGCTTCGCAGCAAATTGCTGAGAAATGGCAAGGGCAAGTACTTACGTTTTCAGCAGATTCACCAATCCCGCCAGGTCCTGAGTGGATTCAATCCAACTGGGAGAGAACCCAAAGACTTGCCGATAAACAGAGAGACGACAATGACGTCCTCCTTATTCTGGACGAAGTGCAGAAGGTTTTCGGCTGGAGTGAAATGGTAAAACTGTTATGGGATGAAGTCGTGAAAAATGATACCGCAATGCAGGTATTGCTCCTCGGCTCTTCCTCCCTGTTACTGCAAAAGGGTGTTACCGAAAGCTTGACTGGACGTTTTTTTCTCTATCACTGTAATCACTGGCAATATTGGGAAATGCGCGAGGCCTTTGATTGGGATTTTGACAAATGGATCTTCTTTGGTGGATATCCGGGTGCTGCTGATTTTGTAGATGAAGTGCAGATATGGGCAGATTACGTCAACAATTCACTTATTGAAACAGTTATGGCAAAAGATATTTTGCAATTGCAGACAGTGAACAAACCTGCCCTGCTCAGGCATCTTTTTTTGTTATCCTGCGGTGCTCCCGCCCAGATCCTGTCTTACAACAAGATGCTGGGCCAACTCCATGACGCAGGGAACACTACAACCCTGGCTCATTACCTTAAATTGCTTGAATCAGCCTATCTGGTTTCAGGCCTGGAGTTGTTCAAAAGGGGGAAGCAGAAGAAACGGGGAAGCAGCCCTAAACTTATCCTTTGGAATAACGCCCTTATTAATGCAGTATCAGGGATAACATTTGAAGAGGCAAGAATAGATCACTCCTGGTGGGGCAGGCTGGTAGAAAATGCAGTGGGAGGGCATTTGCTCAACACCTTGGGGAAGCAGCCTTATTCAATGTTTTACTGGCGTGATCGGCATTTAGAGGTGGATTTCGTTGTGGAAACAGCCAGAAAAACTTGGGTGCTTGAAGTCAAATCAGGAAAATCCCAGACAACCAAAGGCATGAGTAAATTTATGAAGCTGTATCCAGAGTGTACGCCTTTGCTTATTGGTGCAGGAAATTTTGAATTGGAAGATTTTTTTAACAAACAGCCGGTAACAGAATGGTAAAAGTACAAAAATATACATTTCACTACTACTTCAAAACAGAATCAAGGTTGCCCGGTTTTTTCGGCACCACTTTGCGTGGCGCATCGGGGTGGGGGATGAAAAGATAAAACGGGAAAGGGCAGTGGTTATTGGTAAATTTGAGAATCAGGTTCGATTGCTGCTCAGGACGTATTCGCAGACCACCACAGGATCCGGTAAACGGGTTACTCTCTTTCGTTTATACCCTTTACACAAATATAACCAGTGCAAAAAATCCAGATTGGCCGCTGGATGCACCAATAGGTAAGTTGAAAAAAGATGGTCTTCATGCCCCCTCAAAGGTTCGGGTGAAACTTTTCACTTTAGACAGTCGCGTGATCATTAAAAAAAATAGGTAATCTTGCTGCAAAGGATCAAAAGGGAGTAAAGGAGAGTCTGCATAAATTATTGCCTTTTCTACGACTGATTAGGTGTTCAGGGATTGTCTCAACCTTCTACTCTTCCATAAATGTCCGAGGTTACATTGGGCAACCTTAATACACGTCGAATGAATGTAGAGCTTGGTTGTTGAACACCGCCCTTAGTTTGCCACTAGAAGCGGAGGCAAGAGGAAGGACGTGCCGCTCATTTAAAAAAAGTTGCAATTTTTATTGTGGTCTGCCCCGTTTGAATTCTATGGTATCCACCCCTGAATTAGCATTGATATTAAGTAGCCCCTTTTTTTCTTTTTTTCATCTGTACGTCCCTACCATTACCAAATCACACACGACCACACACTCGGGCATGAAATCATCCCTCTTCACAGTTATTCCGGAAGTCCGCTGGAATGGAGGTGACGACATTCCTCTTCAGGGAACATCTTTTGACTTGAAAATACCCAATCTGGTGCAGAGAAAAAACAAACTCTTCCAATTGAACGGCGGCCCTTCCATCCGTTAATCACGGATTACGTTTTCCCCTGGTTGCCGGGCCAAACATGACCCAGGGAAAACGGTATTCATCTGCGCCGATATCGCAACCCATGAGTTTGCCCCAGCCCGGTCTTTTATCGCCGTCAATATCTTCATAGGGGGCAACACGGTTATATTGATAAGGGCCGCTTCCGGTCAGGTACCCGCATAGACCAGCATCTTTGGCAGGAGAGCCGCCGGTAAGATGATAGGTGGAATTCAGGCGCGGATCCGCGTCGACCTCGTTGGTCGACGAATAGGTCGGAGTTCCTTCTAATATATCATATTCTCCAAGGATACAATGATCCGCACTAAAGGAAACGGTGCCACTGTTATCGTTAAATATACCCTGGCTCATGGTAAGGTCTGGGGCAGATATATCTGCATGATTACCTTTAAGAATCGTATTAGTCATTATAACCTGGCTCGCTCCATTTTCAAAGGCAATTACTCGTACAGCTCCTCCAGTCCTTTGTGCAGGGCTTCCTTGTTGGTTGCAAGTATTGTCGGTTATGGTGTCATTAATTGATTGTAGAGCAGTCGAACTGGAATTATCCGCTGAAGAAAGAAAAATCCCTGCGCCTTGATCTTTTGAGCTATTACCGGCTATAATATTATTTTCAAGAAAAACATCTATTGACCCGCCGGAGCTACTCTTAAAAAACAATGTATGATGGATACTTTGTAATTCCCCATTTTTCGTCATCCGATTCGTTTTCATTTTTAAGCTAAGGTTCCCATTATCAGCTTCTCCTGAAAGAACTTTTTCACCGAGATTTCGGTTAAAAACAGAATTATTTATTGTTACAGAAATATTTCCACCGGGTCGGCTATAGAATCTTGTTGTGTTTGGATCAGTAAAACCAGTAACCCGGACATGATCCATGGTCAGGTTCGCCAGTCCCTGCTGTTCAGCACCAATATATAATGCACTTGTAATGTCTCCGGATGCTGTTTTCTGGAGCGTCATACAACTAACTGACATGGCAGCCTGGTTATTATTTCCAGAAACTGAGAGATGCAAAAGAACAGACCATCCTTGGTTGCTTGTATACCCCGGTATAATGGTTGTACCGGTAGTATTGCACGAATGACTGGTGAAATCAGCATTCCAGCCACCTTCAAAAACGACATTTCTGACCAGAGGTGAATCTACCCCCCATACTCCCAGATGATCTTCTACATACGTCCCTCGGGAAATTTTGATGGTTACCTCGCCATCGGGTATGTTGTCCAATGCCTTTTTGATGGTCTTGCAGGGAGTGGTCGAAAGTTGTCCGCACGTATCCGAGTCGGTGCCACTTGATCCATTCACGAAAAAATCAACACAAAGCCCGGTTACAGGGAAACCCAATACTCCGAGCAGACAGAACAACATCATTATTCCTTGAATCATTATTGCCTCCGTCCGATACAAGCTGGAAATCGTTTATAGTTGAAAGGATAACGCCAGCGTTATTATGGAATTCTCCTGGCTCTTGTCGCCGGATTAAAGAGAATCCAGGGGAAACGGTATTCATCGGCGCCGATATCGCAGCCGGTGAGTTTGCCATAACCCGGTCTTGGATCTCCGTCAATATCATCATAGGGAGCAATCCTATGATACTGCCAGAAGGAACCGCTACCGGTTTTATATCCGCAGATGCCGGCATTGATGGCCGAAGAACCACTGGTCAGATGATAACTGGAATTCAGCCGGGGATCTGCGTCAACCTCGTGGGTCGGAGAGTAGGTTACCGAACCTTTGGTTTGATATTCTCCAAGGATGGAATAATCGGTAGAACAATTCAGGATACCGTTGGTGGCCTGATCAAGAAAAAGATCATCCGGTCCGTTGAGGGCATCGTTTCCCTGAAGTATGGAATTGGTCAGAGTGATGGTTATCTGACCTGAATCCAAAGCGCCTGCAAAAAAACCAGCTACCTGTCCGTTGTTACTGTTGCTGTTTCCGGAAACTGTGGAATTAACCAGACGTGCAGACAGATTGCTGCCGATATCTCGGGCAGTAAACCAGATTGCCGGATCACCTGAGGAAACATTACCGGCAATGAGGGAGTTTTCCAGAAAGGTGTCTATCGTCCCTGCTGAGGAACTGTCCAATCTTAATGAACAATGGCTGCCCTGATTTGAGTCTCCATTATTCACAAAACGGCTGTTCAACATATGAAGATGTATGTACCCATTATTATGAGATTGTCCCAACATGTCCAATAGACCTGTGTTCCCATAGAACACGGTTTGCTTGATAGTAGAAAAAAGCTTTCCATCAATTCGGGAGACGAGCAGTATTCCATTGGGAACCTTTGTTCTGTTGTCAAAACCAGTGAGTACAACATGAGCTGAGGTAAACGACGCTTGCCCTTTTTGTTCGGCATTTATGAGGACTCCTCTTGTCAAATCACCAGTACTTATTTTTTTTATTTTCATGCATTTGAGCATGAGGGCTGCCTGCCGTTGATCGCCGACGACATTCAATTCAAACAGGTTGGTATAAGGTGGTGCAGTTCTGTTTCCCGGAATAATAACCGTATTATCAGGGCTGCAGGTTGAATTGGTAAAGTTCGTGTTCCAGCCTCCTTCAAACGTGATATCATTTTTCACCGAGCCGGGTCCTGTTACAGGGATAAGCAATTCACTTTCCACATATGTTCCCTTGGCAATTTTAATGGTCACTTCGCCATCCGGAATATTATCCAGCGCCTTTCTGATGGTCTTGCAGGGCGTGGACGGCTGCTGCCCGCAGTCATTTGAATCAACACCAGTCGCTCCGTTGACAAAGTAATCGAGGCAATAACCGCAAATAGGGAAAGAGAACAGGGTGCTGCCAAGGACGATGAGCAGGAATTGTTTTTTTTGCATCTGATTTTTTTCAGTGATTGAGTATTAAAGGTGAAATAAGAGGTACGAGGGAAAAGCTGTCATGGAACGGCACCGGGCCATCGGTGAATTTTAATTGCCAGGAATAGTTGCCGGAACAATTGGTGCAGGTGTAGGGCTTGGTTACTGTATATCCATCAATATACGGTATTTGTAAATCAAAATCCGCGGTAGAGGGAAGGTAAGGCTGCGTGTATGAACTGCATGTTGAATCGCCGGTGCAAACCATTGTTACTGATGACTCAGGATGGTCTTCATGGATATGAAGGTTGAGAATTCCCGTGCTACAGGTTCCTGTTACTGTAACCTTGACCCATGATTGAGCATATTTGTCAGATAAGCAGTCACAATGGGGCGTACTATTAAACTGCGAGATTTGTTTGTCAACTTCATTGTTTCCGGCATTCTCCACCCCACTGCCAATAATCTTTATTCCAACTGTAGAATGTATGGTTGCAACCTGATCAAAGATATAACCGCCTGGGGCGTAATAATTACGGAGAAAGTGGTTATAAGAAATTGCAGCATATTTTTTACTATTCGGGCATGATGCTGCTGTCGCAAGATAACTATTTCCAAAACAAACAATACAAACACAGAAAATACCAATTGTAACTTGCCGGGCAGTGGCTGAATTTTGTTTAACTATATTCATTTTTACCTCCCTTTTTTGTTACTCTAACATGAATGACTATGTATGGATTTGGTGCAATATATTCAAAAGTTATCCTTAGTTGCAGTCCTCCTCCAATTCCTTGTCCTTGTTGTCACACGCAAAACATTTAATCAAAGCCGTGCCATAAAGGTAACTGCCACCCAGCAAGGTGGATTGCGACAGAGTGGTTACGCCAGGACCGTCAAGCGACATTACAGCATAGGTAGTGCCCATAATGGTACTCCTGCGTATATCCGGAAAGCAGTTTTTAGATTGGTTGAACACACCGTAATTATTTGCTCCGCCGTATCCTTTTGCAAATACCTGTACCATTACAGGAGACGCATCATCGTTACGCACTCCGCAATTGCCAAGTCCGTCCCATGCGGTCGCATTGGTATCGACCATGTTAGGACTGCAATGGTCGTTCAGGATACCATTGTTATATGAGGAACTATCACCCCTTGCTGTTGCAACTATACGTGTTAGGGTGATCGTAGATCTGTCATTAATCACAGCTGTATTTTGATGCCCACCTGATGCAAGGGCCGTTAAGTCAGTTATTATAATTGAGGAATAAATAGATTCTACACAGTAGTTATTCGTTCCCCCTGTAGTTTTTGCAGTAATCCGCAACAACCTCATTCGACTAATATTTTTATTGTAAACCCCAATCGAGAATGTTCCGCCACCTGTATTCTCAATGGTGAGATCAGAAATCACTGTATCCGATGCGCCTTGTATAATGGCAGATTCTGCATTTTCGAAATCACTACTGATCGGGCCGGTTAGCTTGGTAACATTTTCCCCGCTGCCGGCAATATCGACCCAGGGTTTCATCACCAGGGTATGCGTCAGTGTATAAACTCCGGGAGCTATGACAACGAGATAGGGATTGTTTTTCGAGGCATCGGTGATGGAATTGACCGCGGCTACGGGATCGGAGAACTTGCCATTCGCTTTGGCAACAGTAACAATATTTTTCAATGATTTTCCATGCCCAAACAGCGGAATAACCACCACCTTATCTGCTGCCAGTGATGGCAGGGGCAGAAAAATCATTAACAAGATCAATAAAAAAAACAAATTTTGAGAATTCTGTTTTGCTCTCATCTTTCCTCCTTGCCTCCTGAAAATTATGATGATGTCCCCTTGCTTTTATATTGATCCTGCGCTTCCGTCAATCGAATTACCGCATGGGACTGGTTGCCGCTCAGCTTCTCTATTTCCTCCTTAAGTCGTTCATATTCAATCGCCAGACCTTTATTTGCGGAAAAAGGAACGGATTTTTTTTGAATCAATCGGGATTCCAGTTTGACGCCCGGATAAATTAATCTCGATAGTCATCCCTTCTCCGCCTCCCTTACGTTAACAGTTTTATATAGAGGGAGTGATTCCTCGTCCATTCACAACGGCTGTACACTGTGGTCTATCTATGACTCAAGATTTCTATTTTTTCGTAGCCTTGAGCCAACAAGAGCGACCAGACCTGTCCCGAACAGGAGCATACTGGCCGGTTCCGGGATGGGAGCATTTTGGGATCCTGAACGTAATTAGCCGTAGATACCATTTGTCCCACCTCCGGAAAGATCGCCCGGATCACCGAAATAAGCAAGTGCACCTGTCTCGTAAGCAAAGCCAGAGGCCTCTACAACCAGCCTCATGGTGATATCAATGGTAGCATCTTCACTAAATGTTCCTATAGCAATAGAGCCTGAATACGGGGCATATGACATTAAATAGGCAAGATTGACTGAATCATACGAATAGTGACCTCCAATATCTGTTCCTCTTTCAGTATAGTCAAGGCCAAGAAGTCCACCTTTGTAAGTAGCTCCTGTTGAAAACATTTCCTCGTCATTAATTAATATAGAAAAATCATATGATGCTGTTGGTGTATCAAGCATGGAAGAATCTGCGCCAAAATTATCAGTAAGACCCAACATTCCGGCAGAAATGTTAAAATCCCACGTTTGCTCCCCGGAAAAATCAGCTATTTTTTCTCCCTTCCATATCACACTTGCTGAAGTTGCCGTGGTGTTATAGCCACGCCATCCCAAATATGAGGCAGTGGCGGCAACATAATTTGCATCAGTCCCAGCAGCTCTGGCATATGCCTCAACCTTTGGTGAACTTGGGCTTCCCCAATAGGTCTGATCTCCAAAAGAAACTTCCGAATCTATATCGCCTGAACCTGTATCTGAGTCAATAATATCAAGCTGCGGAGAATAAACATAACCACCAGGACTAATATTAGCCGCAATATGATATTCCGCTGAAGTTTCAATTAACGCGGACTCTGCAGTACTGATAAACATCAGACATGCGCCAATTCCTGCTAAAACAAAAAACAACAGTTTCCAATTTTTCATATATCCCTCCTCTTTAAGTTTCATCGATAAAAAACCATTCTTTTAATAAAAATATAAACCAAAGGAAGTCACAGATAGGTCACAAATAGGGTGAAATTTTCATTTTTTTAGAATATTTTTAATTTATTCTTCTTTTGAAGGGTGTTGAAAAGATTGGATGATTATCCAATAAAAACAGAGCATTAAACATGA
>JAOZQU010000247.1 GCA_029932055.1 Desulfocapsa sp. | reverse complement strand
TAGACAAACATGAAATACTCTATGCGTAGCGTAATATATACATGCGTACACTCCACTCCATTTGTAGCTGAAACAGAGTGTACGAATATATTATTTTTCAGCGTCTGTGTTCTCGCCGGCAGCAGAAGAGTTGTTGTTGTATGATACAGTAACTTGTTCGAACTGCTCCAATATCGGCTTTGCCAGATGGGAGGCCAAGCTGAAATATTCATCCCTGTCAGAAACCTTGAGAGAAATATCCTCGGAATTTTCGATTTTACCGAAGCTGTATGTTCTGTCGCCATCAGTAAAGAGCAGTTTCAGCGTGAGAAGAGGCTGGGAAAGGTTATATTCCGGCTGCTCTTCCCGCCCCAAAACCTGGCTGAAACGTAACGCCGCAAGTGTTGTCATCCCTTCATAGATCGCCTCCTGGTTGATCGTTGTCCCCGGTGGCAGTGCTTCTCCCTGCCAGAATGGACACATCTCTTCTTTGTTTTCCTTCGCCTCGCACCGCAGTTTTACTTCACCAATTTCCAAGGCAGTTACACTGTTCTTTTCGTACTGTAACAGCTCTTTGTCCTGCCAGGAGTCCAGGGAGACCGGCAGATCGTAACTCCCGAGTGTTACACTGTATACCGCATCCTGCTCTCCGTTGCGCACATGGGACTGCCGTGCTCCAGCACCTGTTCCCAGGTACAGTTCCGACAAAGATTTACCATCATCACCCTGCAACTGCAAATACCGCTCAAAAGTGTCTTCTGTAACCTTGAAACGGCTCAAGGCCTGAGAACTGGTAGCCACTGGCAGGCCGTATTGCAGACCTGCCAGTTTATCAAGGAGCGCATCCACTTTTTTACCATCAGCGGGAAAACCATCTTTCAGCAGCCATTTGCCATCTTTTTTTGCAAGACGAATCTCATTTTCACTGTCCTTAATCAGAAGCACATCAGCTGCTGTGGTTTCAAAGCTGAGCAGTCGGCTGCCCTGACTGTGACTTTGCAGTTCTGCATCACCTGTCCAGTTCGTCACTATCAATCCTGTCTGCAGGACGGCAAGCGTTGCAAGTATATAAATTGTTTTTTTCATTGCCTAGACCTCCGCCAGAATCTGTTTGTAGTGAGATTGCTTGCGCTTCTGTTTTACGCTGCGCCACAGCCAAATGAGGAACAGACCCAGAAGAGCCAGTCCGTAGTTCAGGTATTCCCAGAACAGACGTGTATTCTGCTCCATTGGTATCAGCATTCTGGAAAACTGTGCACGACTGCGGATGGACATTAACCCCTGGTCATCCAGTGACCAGTCAATTCCATTTTGTATAAAATCCAGAGGGTTGGTGTACATGGTTCCCTGTCCCTGGGAGGCAAGATTGACCACACTGTCACAAGCAAAGGTGTTGCTGGCGATAAGAATAATACGGGCAGAGTCCGAGGAATGCTCAATAATGGAACTGACCACTGTTTTCTCTTCTTCCTGCTCATCGGCCGGTTCTTCGGTATCGCCCTCTTTTTCCTCTTCTTTTACAAGCAGTGGTGTCTCTTTGCCACTGAACCAGGAACTGAAAGTGCCCTTTACGACAACTCCAAGCAGATGTGAACCACGATCCCCTTCTGCCTGAAACCCTGAATCAGGGTACCGCTTGTAATCAGGCAGTACATCCAAAGAATCTGCGACCCAGCTCTCCGGGGAGGAATGCAACAATTCAACAATTTCACGCTTACTGTTCTTTTCAGGATCAATGCTAACAGGAGATGCCCAGTTCAGTGTCAACTGGCCCAGCGTTGCGGTCATGGGGTTGTTCTTATTCAGGCCATCTGTACGAATGTCCGGGAAGTGCGGATACGGCATCATTTGAATCTCGTTGACTGAAATAGGCCCGATATTCCTGCGTACCGGCACCGGCAGTGACGCGTTTTGCGGATCCAGCACCATGCTGTCCGCCATACTCAGGCCATGATGAGCCAGCCATTCCTCAATTCCTGATATATGTTTGGAAGCATCGAGACTGTTGCTGATTTTCACATCAAAGGGCGAGCTGGTCACCATCACAGAGCCACCCTGCATCAGAAACTGATCCACAGCAAAGAGCTGTTTCTCATTCAGATTTTCAGGGGCGAGCAGCAACAGAAGATCCGCATCGGCAGGCACTCTGCCATCCTGCAGGTCAGTATCTTTGAGCCGCACATTTTCAGATAACGTCTTCCTCAGTTCTGTGTACTGCTTTCCTCCCTGAGACATCATCCCCATCTGTGCCATATAGGGATTTACAGCAGGAGCAGGAGGGGTGACAATGGCCACGGTTTTCAGATATCCGGGGGCCATGCGCTGCACAGCTGCTTCGATGGATTTTCTCAGTTCTTCACCATTCAGTTCCACTGGTAAGGGTACCTGGACGACCTCTCCGTCTCCCTTAAGCACCATATAAAACCAGAAGGGTTTCGGGTCAAAGATACTGGCGATCTGCGGTCCGAAACCGTACTCTTCCTGCAGTTGCATGGCAAGGGCACCTCCATCTGCGTCCGGATCTGCAAATTCAACCGTGAGTTTGTCGCCCGCTTCCTGCTGCAGGTCGGCAAGAATATCCTGTAACTTAAGATTCAGCTCAACCAGAGCTTCAGGGAGAACAGTATCTGCTGAAATATAGCCGGAAAAAGTCAACGGTTTTTGAAGTTCTGCAAAGACATTGCCACCAGCCTGATAGGCGTTGGCTACCTTACGCAGGGCTCTAGTAATGGCATATTCGGGGTTTTTTAATAATACTTCAGGTTCACCCGCTGTCTGTGCCTTCACCTCAATCAGATCCTCAAAAGAGAGGCTTTCATATTGGTCACCATAGGCCACCACAAGGTTAAAATAGGAGTTCACCACACCCGCCTGGTAACGGCTGGCCATACGAAATGGAACTGGCCGGATACCATATTTCTCAGCCGCTTCTTCTGCCAGTGTCTGGTCAGTATGTGGATCAAGAAACTCCACCCGTACCTTGTCGCCCCCTGCCACCTGGTATTCCTGCAGCAGATCTTTTATTTGCGGGACAAGCGGTTCGAGGAGCGGATGGCTTTTTGCGGAAAAATAACCGCGAATAAGCAGGGGTTCCTGTAACTGCTGCATATATTGTTTGGTAGCAGGTGACAGGGAATATATACTGCCCTCTGTTAAGTCCATGCGTGCCCGGCCTACTGGACTGAGCCATATATTGGCCAGTACAACATTCAGAATAATAAGCCCGGTCAGCAGCCCCCACTGTTTATGTCGTGGTGTGGAAATATTGCCGGCCCAGCGGAATCGTTCAAGGGAAAAGTAATTCAGGGTCAGGAAAACTCCCACAATGGAAAGGTAGTAATAAATATCCCGTACATCAAAAACACCGCGGGTGATTGAATCAAAGCGTGACCCCGTACCCAAAAGTTCCAGAAACCCGCCGACCTGATGACCAAAAAGAGTGGTTAGAGTGCTGGAGCCGAGCAGATAAAAGAAACCCGCCACGGCCACAGTGAGAATCAGGGCCACAATGGGATTATCACTGCGGCCGCTCATATAAAGCCCAATGCCAATATAAGCAGCTGCCAGAAAAAGGCTTGCAATATAGCCGCCAAGAACCGGCCCCCAGTCCAGGGGACCGATAAGAGAAACGGTAACCGGCAATGGCAGGGTGAGCAGCAACGCCAGTGCAACCAGTAACAGACTGGCCAGAAACTTCCCCATAATAAGAGTAAAAGGATTGATCGGGCTGGTCAGCAGACTCTCCAGAGTACCACTGCGGCGCTCCTCAGCCCAGCTGCGCATGGTCAGGGCTGCCACCAGGAAAATAAGGAGCAGTGGCATCCATTCAAACAAGGGTTTGAGATCGGCAATATTGCGGGCAAAAAAGGCCTCACCCCAAAAGAAAACAAAGAGATTAACAAGCAAAAACATCCCCAGAAAGAGCCAGGCTGCAGGGGAGGCAAAGAAGCTGTTAAACTCCTTGCGCAAAACAGTCATAACACTACGCATGGTTCACCTCCATTTCTGCTGCGGAAACTGTATTTACTTCGGCAAACAGGGACTCAAGATTTCGTGTTTCAGGCTGCAGACTGTAAAGTTTGTCCCCTGCCTTCAAGACTGCCGCTGCAACATCCGGAGCAATATCTGTTGAACCTGTCAGGGTGAAACTGTGGATATCGCCACTTACAGCGCGGCTTTTTACCTTCTGGATGCCGTCAACCTTATCCAGATAGGATGCGGCATCTTTGTTATCCACGGAAAGGAGCAGTTGTTGCCCTGACTGTAAATCGGAAAGTCTGGAATCGATCACCATTTTACCGTTACGCATGATCAGTACCCGGTCACAAACCGCCTGCACCTCCTGCAGGATGTGGGTTGACAGAATGACCGTGGCACTTTTGGCAAGCTCACGAATCAGACCTCGCATCTGGAGAATCTGAGTGGGATCAAGACCGTTGGTGGGTTCATCGAGAATAATAATGTCCGGATCATGGAGAATGGCCTGGGCCACTCCCACCCGTTGCCGGTACCCCCGTGAAAGGGTCTGGATGGTTGGCATGGCCTTTTCTTTAAGTGCAGTTCGACGAATGGCTCGAGCCACCGCTTCCCGCTGTCGATTTTCCGGGATGCCATGGAGGCTGGCCTGATATTCCAGATACTCAATCACCGTCATCTCCGGCCAGGCAGGGCAGTTTTCCGGCAGATAGCCGATCCGTGCCTGGATCTGGCGGGTATCGGGCCCGATAAACAGCCCGTCAACTTCAATGCTGCCTGAAGTGGCCTCCAGAAAACCGGTTATCATCTTCATAATGGTGGTTTTGCCGGCACCATTATGACCCAGCAAGCCGACAACTTCGCCCTGCTGAATCTCAAACGAGACATCGTCTACAGCCTTAAAGTCACCATAACTGCGACTCAGCATATTAATTCGAATCACTTGAGTTCCTCCTGTAAATCATGGTTGAAAA
>JAOZQU010000246.1:2402-4942 GCA_029932055.1 Desulfocapsa sp. | reverse complement strand
AAACGAGTCATCACCGACAGCCTTGGTGTGTCCTCCACTTATCAGCTGGAAGTAATGCACGGCGTGGCAAAGGTTCGTTCCTACACAGGTCCTGGTTGTTCATCCTGCGGCACTGACGGCGGTACTGCATACACCTACAATACTCGTCAGCAGGTCACCTCAAGCACCGATGCCCTTGGTAATATTACCACCTTTCAGTATGATACCAAAGGCAATCGTACCCAAGTGACTAAAGGTACGGGAACACTTCTGGAGCAAACGACAACTTACACCTATCATCCGGATAGCAACCTGCTTGCCTCCATCAGTCAGTCGTCCATTGCCAATCCGGATGAGATTACTACATTATCCATGGTGTATGATGGCAGTGGCAACCTTCTGTCCCGTACCGAAGCAGGTTTTGTCGGTACCGAGACTGTCAGCCGCACAACAAGTTATACCCATGATTCTTATGGTCGAATCACCACGATTAACGGGCCTCGTATAGATGTAAACGATGTCACCACCTTGGATTACTACCCTAACGGCCCTGAGCAGGGACTTAACCGTGGTTTTCTGCACACTGTAAGCAATAGCCTCAACCAGACCACAACCTACAGCAATTACAATACATTTGGTAAGGCGGCCACCATTACCAATCCCACCAGTACCACCACCATGACTTTTGACACCATGGGCCGGGTACTGAGCAGAACCAGTAACGGAAAAATCATCAGCTCAACCTATGATATTACCGGTCAACTTGTGAAGATCGGTTTGCCTGGCGGACGTTCTGTCACTTACACTTATAATGCAGGTGGGCAACCAATACGAGTGGAAGACAGTATGGGCAATGCTTTGATTTATGCTTATGATAGCGAAGGTCATAAGAGCAAGGAAGAGGTGCGTGATCAAGCAGACGAGATCAAGCGGTTCATCTCCTATGAATATGACGAGTCAGGCCGTTTGCACAAGACAATCTATCCCGATGCAAGCTATGACGAACAAGGCTACGATGAGGTTGGCAATCTGGTGAGCCGGATCAATGCCATGGGACAGCAGACCAGCTATGATTATGATGCATTAGGTCGTCTGGCTGTCATTACTGCCCCGGGCGAAGTAAACACCAGCTATGGCTATGACGATCAAGATAATTTGAGCTCAGTCACAGATGGAGAAAATAACATCACCACTTTTAGCTATGACGACCTGGGGAGAAAGACCAGCCGTACTTCCCCTGATTCAGGCTTTACCAGTTACCAGCACGATATGGCCGATAACCTGATCAGCTCTACCAGTGCCAACAACATCACCACCAATTATGACTACGACGCCTTGGGGCGTCTGCTTGCCATTCATTACCCTGATTCCAGCCAGGATGTATTGTATTCTTATGATCAGAATGGCCACATTGGTATGCTCACCTCCATGCAGGATAGCACCGGCATCACCGTCTACAGCTATGATGCGGATGGTCGCATGACCACGGAAAAACGCAATTTGGATGGTACTGTCTTCACCACCACCTATACCTGGACCGATAATAACGAACCGGCCACCATCATCTACCCAAGCGGCCGAGTAATCATTTACAGCCGAAACAGTGCAGGCCAGGTTACTTCGGTTAGCACCAGCTACAATGGTGAGACCAGGACCATTGCCGGCGCCATCACCCATCTTCCCTTTGGTCCGGTCACCTCCATGGTTCTGGGAAACAGCCTATCCATTGAGAACAACTTTGATCAACTCTACCGTCTGACCAATACTACGGCCGGTACTCTCTATAACCGTGATTACAGTTACCAGGCAAATAGCCTTGTTCAGAATATTACGGATGCGATTAATCCTGGCAGCTCGCAGAGCTTTATCTACGATGACCTGAATCGTCTGCTCAGCGCACAGGGTAAGTACGGCAATATGAGCTACACGTACGATAAGGTGGGTAATCGTTTAAGCCGTACCACTGACACAGAGACCACAAATTATATTCTGGCCACAGGCTCCAACCGGCTTTTACAAACCAGTGGTACGGAAACAGTCGACTACCAGTATGATGCTGCCGGTAACACCATCCACAAGGGTGATACCGAGTTTAACTGGAGCCAGGACAACCGCCTGCTGACTGTTTCGTCTCAGGCAGACACCATAGGTCAATACGGCTATGATGGTAGAGGTCTTCGGGTAAAACGTACGGTGGAAGGCCATACCCTTTACACCATCTTCGACAGCCAGGGCAACCTGCTGCTGGAGTCCGACGACCAGGGTAATATTCTACGCGAATACGCATATCTTGGCACAAGCCGTCTCGCCATGTTCGACTACACCATTGAACAGGAGTTTACGGTAAACGTAAATACTTCCACCGGCCAAAATCTGGAAGGAGTAAAGGTCTACGGCTTTAACGAGCAAAACGCTTACACCGGTCTCAACCAGACAACCGACGATCAGGGCAGGGCACTTTTTGACAGAGACAGTTTTGGCCAGGGGTGCTACACCTTCCGGGTCGACTACCTCGGCTCTCAATTTTGGTCCGACAGCATCGTGGTGCAGAACAGTAACAG
>JAOZQU010000246.1:0-2302 GCA_029932055.1 Desulfocapsa sp. | reverse complement strand
ACTACCTCGGCTCTCAATTTTGGTCCGACAGCATCGTGGTGCAGAACAGTAACAGTGTCACTGTGGTGATAGAAGAGGAAGAAATGGAGATGACCGTTACCATGGCCGGTATTCCACAGGAAGGAGTCAAGGTCTACCTTTTCTCCGGGGCTGGAGCATACCTTGGTGTCTACGCTCTTACCGACAGCGAGGGTAAGGTTATTTTTAATCTGCCCGAGGGAGAAAGCTACACTTTCCGCGCGGACCTTCTTGGCGGCCAGTATTGGAGCGATACCATCACTGTTGCTGATGGAGGTGGCACTGGATTAATAGCCATGGGTGGCGGTACCCTCACATTTACCCTGGAAGATAACGGCTCTCCTCTAACTGGTGTGAAAACCTACTTGTTTACCTCAATTGGCTCATACCTGCGCCAATCTGCTATTAGCGATGATCAGGGGCAGGTCAGGTATAATGTGCCGGAAGGCAGTTACTCCATCCGGGTCGACTACTTTGGCTACCAGTTCTGGAGTGAGGAAATAGTAGTTAGCGAGTCCAATTCCGCTCTCCTGAATATCCCTCATCGATCTGTTACAGTGACGGTTGCCGGTGACTTAAACGGCGACATCCAAACCTATGAAGGAATTAAAACCCATCTTTTTAGTCGGAACGGAAGTTACTTTGGTCTTTCGCAGACAACCGATGCCAACGGTCAAGTCACTTTTAATTTGCCGGAAATGGAGTACAAGGCCCGGGCCGACTATTTTGGATCCCGCTACTGGTCTGAGCTTTTTACCTGGCAGGATAGTTCATTAAACATTGCCGAAGGTACCATACGACTGGAGGTTATAAATTTTGGTTCCGGTTTGGAAGGAGTTGCTACCTATCTCTTTTCTGACAGTGGGATCTATATGGGTTTGTCCCAGACCACAGATTATTTGGGTGAGGCAGTGTACCGGGTCCCGGCAGGATCCTTTTCCCTGAGGGCCAATTACCAGGGTAACTATTATTGGGGTGATATTACTGTTGCCAGCCATCAAGAAAACCCGTTAACCATCTCAACCGATGGGGTAGAATTCAGCCTTATCCTCACCAACGGTAATGCACCGCTTGAAGGTGCCAAAACCTATCTTTTCTCTGAGTCCGGTTCCTATTTAGGCGAGACAAAAACTACTGACGCTCAGGGCCAGGCAGGCTATAACATAGCTGATGGTTCCTACAAGATCCGTATTGATTATCTTGGCTACCAGTACTGGACCGAAGTGTTTGATATCCCGGTGACAGATACCCTGGAGTACACCATAGCCCATCAGGATGTTACGATCAGTGCCATTGGAGAGTATAATGGTGATCAGCATCCGCTTTTCGACACCAAACTCTACCTCTTCACTCCTTCTGGTTCATATCAGGGAATATCCGTGACCACTGATGATAATGGTCAAGCCATATTTTCCCTGCCGTCTCAGGATTACATGGTACGCCTTGATTATCTTTTTTATCAGTACTGGACTGAGATATTTAATCAGGTGGATACGCAACTTATTCTTGCAGAAGGTATTGCCGAGGTAACGGTGACCGGCAACGGTTCCCCTCTGGAATCCATATCGGTCTATATCTTCTCTGAGTCCGGTTCCTATCTCGGGCTACGGGAGGTGACTTCAACAGAAGGAAAAGTAATTTTTCAGATGCCGGAAGGGACGTACAAGTTCCGGGCCGATTACCAGTCTAAGTACTTCTGGGTAACCGCATTTATCACCGGTCATCAGAATAACCCCATCAGCATAGAAACTGGCGGAGGTAGCCTGACAATGACCGTTTTTGGCGGAGAGTCCACAATCTTAAGTGGGGTGAACACCTATCTCTTCTCTGCAGACGGTTCCTCTCTCGGATATTCGGCTACCACCGATGAGCAGGGTATTGTCTCCTATGATGTTGCTGAAGGAGACTATAAGCTACGGGTTGATTACCTGGGTTACCAGTTCTGGTCTGAAATTGTAAACGTACCGGAAACCTTGACTGGCTCGGTTCTGATCGAGCATCAGGATGTAGTGGTTAGGGTGTTTGCTAACGAAGGAGAAGTACAAAATCCCCTGAGCAATGTCCGTTGTTATCTCTTTACTGCCGATGATTCTTACACCGGGGTGGCGGTAGATACTAATAACAATGGCCATGCTGCCTTTTCGGTACCGCCTGCTGCTTACAAGGTACGGGCAGATTACCTGGGATCCCAACACTGGAGTGAAGAATTTACTCAGACCAACAGTGATGTATCCATCATTCATGGAGAGATAGATCTCCACGTGACGGACCACTATGAGGACTT
>JAOZQU010000049.1 GCA_029932055.1 Desulfocapsa sp. | reverse complement strand
AAACTTTTTACGCTGGGTGTTGCTTTCTGCTGGGGCTTATATGGAATATCCAGATGGCATGCGTTACGTTGCAAATTGAGTTATATCCTTTATAACTTTAGTAGTACCTCAGGTCTTTTTTTCTGTATGAGATTTTGAATGAATCGTAAAAAAAAGGAAACTTTCTGGTTTGTCTATGTTCTGCGTTGCAGTGATGGCTCACTTTATACCGGCATTACAAAAAACATTCCACAACGTCTTCACGAGCATAATCATACAGACAAAGGGGCAAAATATACACGTGGTCGTAGGCCTGTAAATCTGGTTTACTCTGAAGAACAGACATCGAGGGCCACTGCAGCGAGCAGGGAATACCAGATAAAGCATTTCAGCAGGCAACAAAAGGAACAACTGATTAAAAATTGGAATATTAATGGTTAATGCAGTACGCTAAAAGTGATGGCGTCGTAAAAACTCTCCATCTGCTTCGTTGCTGCAAAATTTTTATCATTACGACGTACCACAGTACGCCGAAATGATAAAAATTTTGCGCGCCTCGCATATGGAGCTTTTTACTTAGCCATCTGAAATTTGACCTTTTTACGAACTTGTCAAAAGTGATGGACTCGTAAAAAGTTCCCTGCTCCGTCATTCCCGCCTTCGCGGCAATGACGGGATAGCGAAAAGTTTGAATTTTTACGATGCCATCAAAAGTAACAAACTAAACATACTTGACCCTATAGTCAAAAATACCTTCCTTATTTAAAATACAATGACTTCAATTCTCGTTGTTGATGACGAACGCAGCATGCGGGACTTCCTCAAGATCCTCCTTGTCAAGGAAGGGTATCAGGTGGAAACTGCTCCCGGTGGCAGGCAGGCTCTGAAATTAATTAAAAGGACTGTTTTTAACCTTGTTATCACTGATATCCGCATGGATGGCATGACAGGTCTTGAACTGCTGGGTTCCATCAAAGAGCAGCAACCTTCCCTTCCTGTTGTCATGATCACCGCGTTTGCTTCACCCAATGATGCTGTCTTTGCCATGAAAAACGGTGCATTCGATTACATCAGCAAACCTTTTAATGTTGATGAAATCAAATCCGTCATCGTATCTGCAACATCAAAAAATGACCTGGTTGCAGAGGCGAAATCGCTTTCTGCATCATTTCCTGAGATCATTGGTGAAAGTCGGGAAATGGTCAAAATATTTGAAATGATCAAACGTATTGCCCCCACCCCTGCCAATGTCCTCATTTACGGCGAATCCGGTACCGGAAAAGAACTTGTCGCCCAGGCCATTCACCGGCACTCACAGGTCGTTGATCAAGATTTTATTCCCATCACCTGCAGTGCCATCCCCGAAGAGTTGATGGAAAGTGAACTCTTTGGTCATGTCAAAGGATCATTCACCGGTGCCATCAGCGATAAACAGGGATTGTTTCAATTGGCCGACAACGGAACAGCCTTCCTTGATGAAATCGGCGAACTCACGCCCATCATTCAGACCAAATTACTGCGGGTACTCCAGGAACGGGAAGTTAAACCAGTTGGTGGAATCAAAGTACAAAACGTTAATGTCCGGATTATTGCCGCAACCAATAAAATCCTTGAAGAAGAAATCATGGCAGGCAGGTTCAGAGAAGATCTCTATTACCGCCTCGCTGTTGTTCCACTCCGGGTTCCTCCTCTTCGTGAACGGAAAGGAGATGTTCCACTTCTCGTTGATTTTTTCCTGAAAAAATACTCCCGGGCTTTTGGAAAAGAAGTCCAGGAGATGTCTTCTTATGCCATGGAAGTTTTGATGAAGTATGACTTCCCCGGTAATGTTCGTGAACTGGAAAACATTGTAGAACGCGGTGTTGCCCTTGAATCATCAAACATTATTCTTCCTGAAAGCTTAACACTGTCCACCTTCCGTAGTGAAAAAACCAGCAATGAATCACAGACAAATTCCCCTTTCCAGGTTGTTGCCAATGAAGAAGAGCTGTTCAGCCTCGGACTTGAAGAGGTTATGGCGGAAACTGAAAAGAAACTCCTCACTGCTGCACTTGAAAAAAGCAATAATTCAAAAATGGGTGCTGCGGACCTTCTTCGTATCAGCTTTCGCTCTTTACGCTATAAAGTCAAAAAATACGGCATAGGATAATAATTAGTTATGTCTTCAGATCAAGAAAGGGAATCAACTCCTCACGAAAACACTATCAATAGACTGTTAGTTCATCAGCTTCTCTGGGTGCTGTTCCTTCGTGTTGTTCTCTACACTCTCATTCTTGGACTGAGTGCCTACCTGCAGTCCGGTCAATATAATATTGTTGTCCTGCCTCCAACCCATTTATTCTTTTTTATTCTAGTTGTTTACGTAACATCCATATCTTCAGGACTTATTCTTCTGCAAAAAAAGATTGCTACCAGACGATTTGGTATTTTACAAAATTTGCTGGATACTTTTTTTGTCTCCATCGTCATTTACTATACCGGCGGCTCGCACTCAATTTTCTCGCCAATTTATTTTTTCCCGATCATTGCAGGCGGACTTATCATGCCGCGCCTGGGAGGGCTCATAGCAGCTGGTGCTGCTACGCTGCAATATGCTCTTGTACTTACGCTCACACATTATCACTTTTTCCCTCGTATTCTCAATGTTCCATTCTACGATAGTGGACAGGACGGTCTGTCCAGTCTTAATCTTTTTGGTGTTTATGGTCTCCTTTTCTTTTTGGTTGCAACCCTCAGCAGCCTCTTTGCCGGGCGTCTGAAAAAAACAGAAGATGCCCTTTCAGATTCTGTCCGTGACTTTGACAGACTGACTCTTCTGTATAAACAAATATTTGATGATATCAGTACCGGTATCATCACCACAGATGATCAAAACCAGATCACATCTGCAAACAACGCTGCAAGCCAGATCACAGGCTATGAAATTAATGAATTGCTAAACAGAGAATTTTACACGATTTTTCCAAATATCAATTTCACAGGCAAAGGCACGCGCCACTCTGCAGAACTGATACGAAAAGATGATAAAAAAACACGGATTGGCTACTCTTATGGCCGTCTGCTGTATAAACAGCCCAGGAATGGCTATAATCATGATAACAGTACTGACAACTGTGAAAACTGCCGGGTTGTGACTATTCAGGACATCAGCGAAGTTGAAAAACTTGAAAAACAGATGCAGCAGGCAGAAAAACTGGCAGCAATTGGACGTATGAGCGCAGGAATTGCACATGATTTCAGAAATCCACTGACTGCAATTTCAGGATCAGCCCAGGTACTTGCCAATGAACTCAAACTGATACACTCACCTCAGCAACAGACCAATTCCGAACTGATCAACATTATCCTGAGAGAGTCCGACCGCCTGTCCAATACAGTGTCGGATTTCCTGAAATTTGCCAGACCTGAACATGTTGAATACGACTGGTTTTCCTTTAGACGATGTTTAGATGAAGTCATTGAGGTGGCAAAAGCAGCACCCTCATGGCCGACCACCTGTATCCTTGATATCCAGACAGAAGACATAGTTGATATATGGGCAGACCAATACCAACTTTTCACCATTCTTAATCATCTCCTGCAGAACGCTCTTGCATTTGTACCGGTTGGAAAAGAAAAAATACGAATTAAGGCAGTAGAAGTACGGGGAACTGAAGAGACAGACAGGATAAAAATCACGATAGAAGACAATGGACCGGGCATAAAATCTGGAAAGGAAGAGAAAATCTTCGAGCCATTCTATACTAGACGAGTCGATGGAACAGGACTTGGCTTAGCCATTGTAAAGCAGATCATAGAAGAACACCGGGGAAGGATAGAAGTTGGAACGTCCACCCTGGGAGGGGCCATATTTACAATCTGGTTCCCTCTTCCATAGTGACATGAATGTCACAGTTAAAAGTTAAAGATTGAAGGATAAAGACAAACCTGGCAGCTGGATACGCTTCCATGTCAAAATTACTCATCTTCTTTCCAGACCGTGGCTCCTAACCCGGTCAGTTTACCCACCATGTCTTCATAACCACGTTCAAGATGGTAAATCCTGGAAATATCTGTTCGCCCCTTAGCAGCCAAACCTGCAATCACAAGCGAAGAACTGGCTCGCAAATCCGTTGCCATTACCTGGGCACCAGTAAGCATATTTCCATCCAAGCCTTTGACCATTGCAATACGACCGTCAATTTTAATATTAGCGCCCATACGCTGTAATTCCGCTACATGCATAAACCTGTTTTCAAAAATGGTTTCGTGGATAACACTGAGCCCATTACTGCATGTCATAAGTGCCATAAACTGGGCCTGGAGATCAGTGGGGTAGCCGGGATAAGGCATGGTGGTCACATCCACCGGCTGAATGAATCTTTTCTTTTCCGGGGCTGTTACACGTAAAAAATCATCACCCACATCAACCGTAATGCCTGCAAGTCGAAGTTTTTCAAGAAGTGAAGGCAAATGACCTGGATTACAATCTTTGATAATCGAATCACCACCAGCCGCTCCAACAGCGATGGCATAGGTTCCAGTTTCAATGCGATCAGGAATGATCGTACTTTCTGCTGCAGTCAGTTGCTCTACCCCATGAATGGTTAGCCGGTCACTGTCTTTTCCTTCAATATCCGCACCCATGGCAGTGAGCATATCAATAAGATTACCAATTTCAGGCTCGCGAGCAGCATTTTTAATAACTGTTGTTCCCTTGGCAAGAGATGCAGCCATGAGCAAATTCTCAGTACCTGTTACCGAAGGAATATCAAAGTAAACAGTTCCTCCTTGCATTCTCCCACCAATATGAGCATCAACATAGCCGTGTTTCAGTTCACAGCAAACTCCGAGTTGTTCAAAACCCATGAGATGGAAATTAATTGGCCTGGCACCAATGGCACAGCCACCTGGAAGGGATACTTTCGCACTTCCAAGCCGGGCAAGAAGTGGGCCCAGCACAAGGACGGACGCCCTCATGGTTTTCACTAATTCATAGGAAGCCTCAGAATAACGTAATCCGCTGCCATCTATTTTGAGCGTTGTTCCTTCTCTTTCCCAGGTAAGTCCTAAAGATTCTAAAAGTCGAAGAATTGTTCTGGTATCACGAAGATCAGGTACATTGTGAAGCACATGAACTCCAGGGGCAAGCAGGCTTGCTGCAATAAGCGGCAATGCAGCATTTTTTGCTCCACTGATCTTCACCTCACCGTTTAGCGGCTTACCGCCCTCAATTACTAATTTTTCCATGTGTTCAGTATCCTGGTAACTCTGTATTAATGTTCCACCTAATGCATCAATTTTGCGTGAAAAATTCGATCATGACCACTGTAATCCTTTTCAACAGCAAGTCCTGCAAACACTCTTTCACGGGTCATCTTTTCTTTAAAAAGTGAGAGAATATCCAGTGATTGCTCAGTACCAATCTCCAAGAACAGATCCGCACCAGGCAACAGTTTCGGAACAACTTCATCGCGTATTCTTTGGATTATCCTGAGCCCTTTATCACCACCATCGAGTGCAAGATGAGGCTCATAGAGATCAACTTCCGGTTGCAGTCCCTGCATAATATCTTGTTCACTGACATATGGAGGATTTGAAACAACAAGGGAGAAATAAGGTACAGGAGAGACAGCTGTTAAAAGATCACTCTGAACAAAGTCAATCAGATGAGAAACTCCATGTTTCCTGGCATTTTTCCTGGAAATCCAAATTGCCTCCATGGAGATATCAACGGCCAACACCTTCCTGCCAAGTTCTTTAGCCAGAACTATTGCAATCACACCACTGCCACAACAGAGATCAAGAATAGCACCTGAAGATTCAGGGGTTTCTCTGTAAATTGCGATAGCCTTTTCCAGCAGTAACTCAGTCTCAGGACGAGGAATCAAAACATCAGGACTAACAAAAAAATCAAGAGACCAGAACTCCTGAACGCCAAGAATGTAGGCCAGGGGCTCACGCTGTTCACGTCGCCGGAGAAGCTTTAAAAATGATTCCTCACTTTCAGCATCCACTTCTTCATCTGCCATAAGGTAGAGAGCAGTCCGTGATTTCCCAAGACAATGCCCAAGAAGCAGCGCCGCATCTATTTCCTGGTTTTCAACACCAACCTCTTCAAGCCTCGCACAACCAAAATCAAGAAGATCACAAATCCGCAACGTACAACCTCAAGCCCAAACCGCAAACCTCAAACCGAACACCCTAAACCGCAAAACACGTTCTACTGAATTTTTTTCAACTTTTCTTCCTGGTCATGGGTGATGAGCGGAGTGAGTACATCTTCCAACTTTCCAGCCATGATAGCTTCAAGCTTATACAGAGTCAGATTAATTCTATGATCAGTCATTCTGCCCTGAGGAAAGTTATAGGTTCGAATACGTTCACTACGGTCACCGGTCCCAACCTGGCTTCTTCTATCTTCAGAAATACGATCATGGTGCTCCTGCTCCATTTTATCAAGCAGACGCGCCCGAAGAACGGTAAGTGCTTTGGCCTTATTTTTATGCTGTGACTTCTCGTCCTGACAAGTCACAACCAGACCAGTGGGCAGATGGGTAATGCGAACCGCTGAATCTGTTGTGTTAACGGACTGGCCACCAGGCCCAGACGCGCGATACACATCAAATTTAAGCTCACTCGTGTTAATATTCAGTTCAACCTCATCCGCCTCTGGAAGAATGGCTACAGTAACAGCTGACGTATGAATACGCCCCTGAGTTTCAGTCTCAGGAACACGTTGCACACGATGTACACCACTCTCGTATTTAAGCTTAGAGTATACGGAAGTACCGCTGATCAAGGCAATAATTTCTTTAAATCCACCAATTCCAAGCGAGTTGGAACTCATAATCTCTACCTTCCACCCCTGGGACTCGGCATAGCGGGAATACATGCGAAAAAGGTCGGCGACAAAGAGTGCTGCCTCATCACCTCCTGTTCCAGCCCTGATTTCAAGGAAGGTATTACGCTCATCATTTGGATCTTTCGGCAGGAGCAAAAGCATAATGTCCTGCTCAAGTTTTTGTTCCCTGGCAAGAAGCTCTTCTATTTCTTCACGTACCATTTCCAGTAATTCCTGATCATCATCACCTTCCTGTAAAAGCTCACGATTATCGGCGATATCAGTAACTACTCCATCAAGCTCATCATAGAGAGTTTGTAATTTGGAAAAATGAGAATGCTCCCGAGCGACCTTCTGGTAGGATTTCTGGTCTGCAATAAGAGATGGATCAGAAAGTCTTCCTTCAAGATGAGATATTTTCTCGTCAAGGTCAGTAAGTCTATCTAGCATGAAGAAATACCTGGGGAAAAGGTCAGGGAAATTAAAACAGAAAATCCACAACCTGTGATTACAGGTTGTGGATCAACAAAAAAAACAAACAATATAACGTTTCAGCAGTACACCCTAAGGACACTTCCCGCGGATCACTGATGGATCGTTATTATTATTTTTTGTCTTCGAAGTGTTTAGCGTAACGTTTCTTAAATTTCTCGATCCGTCCAGCGGTATCGATCAACTTCTGCTTTCCGGTAAAGAAAGGATGACAGGCAGAACATATCTCCACAGTCATTTCTGTATTAACCGACCCAAGCTCGATTTCGTTACCACAACCGCAAACAGCTGTAATTTTATGATATTCAGGGTGTATATCGCTTCTCATAATTTTTGTTCCTCAAAAAATAAGTGTCTTTTCAGATCACATTCAACTTGTACTACTCAAAAAGAGATAAAATATAATAAATCAGACAGGAATTTCAACTAAAAACAATTCTTAACAAAAAAATTCATGCCTGTGACAAACAAAACATCAAGAATTCATGGAGTCAAAAAACTCTGCATTAGTTTTATGCTGTTTCAATTTATCAACAAGGAACTCCATGCCATTGGCAGGATTCATTGAAGCAAGCAGCTTACGCAAAATCCAGACACGGTTGAGAACTTCAGGCTTCAGGAGTAAATCTTCCTTACGGGTTCCTGATTTTTTAACGTCAATGGCAGGATAGATACGTCTATCAGACATCTTCCGGTCAAGGACAACTTCCATATTACCTGTTCCCTTGAATTCTTCAAAAATAACTTCATCCATCCGACTGCCGGTTTCAATGAGTGCAGAGGCGATAATGGTTAAACTTCCCCCTTCCTCAATATTTCTTGCAGCACCAAAAAATCGTTTGGGACGATGGAGAGCATTTGCTTCCACACCACCGGAAAGAATCTTACCACTGGAAGGCGTTACGGTGTTATACGCCCTGGCCAGACGAGTAATGCTATCAAGGAGAATGACCACATCCTTCTTATGTTCAACCAGTCGTTTTGCCTTCTCAATGACCATTTCAGCAACTTGAATATGACGTTGGGGCGGTTCATCAAAAGTAGAACTGACCACCTCTGCAGTCTTGACCGTACGCTGCATTTCAGTGACCTCTTCCGGACGTTCATCAATGAGGAGAACGATAAGATAAACTTCCTTATGATTTTCGGCAATGGCATTGGCAAGCTTTTGAATAAGAACTGTTTTTCCTGTTCTTGGAGGAGCAACAATCAAGCCACGCTGCCCTTTTCCAAGTGGGCACATCATCTCCATCAGACGCATGGAAAAATTATCCGGCTCTCCTTCAAGATTAAATTTCTCTTCAGGGTGGAGAGGAGTCAAGTTTCCAAAAAGAGTCTTTTTCTTGGCAGCTTCCGGAGAATCAAAGTTAATTGCCTCTACTTTAAGAAGGGCAAAATACCTCTCACCATCTTTAGGAGCTCTTACCTGACCCTCAATTGTATCACCGGTTCGCAGCCCAAGACGACGTATTTGAGAAGGTGATACATAGATATCATCAGGGCCGGGAAGATAATTATAATCCGGTGCCCGCAAAAAACCAAATCCATCTGGAAGGATCTCCAAGACACCACTACCCCGCATCTTTCCATCTTTGTCTGACTGAGCCTGAAGAATTGCAAAAATCAGCTCTTGTTTACGCAAGGTATTTACACCTTCCACCTTGAGTTTACGTCCAAGTTTGACGAGGTCGACAATTTTTTTGAGTTTTAGTTCAGCCAAATTCATTAATTCTGTTCTCCATTGTATGGACTGTTTGACGGGGTAGTGAGTATGGTAAATATTCTATAGTTCTTTGTCAGGTCTGATAAAGAACAGTTATCAAATTCTATGTTCAACTCGTACATTTTTTTTTCAGGATCTGGGGCAATTTCTTTCAGGCAATATCAAACGGTCAATAGCTTACGACAAGATTTGCCGACTATGTCAAATGAATTAATGCTACGATAGTAATAGATAGGATTGATTAAAAGAAATGATTATATAGTGGAGAGTTGTACCTGTTCAGTTCGATACAACTGCTTTTTTACATAGTAAATCAGTTTATGTCAAACTGACAAATAATTTATTCGATTTATTGTATTCTTTTTTGACCAGTGTCTAAGGAGGGAATAGCTTAGATTTGCTTTATCTTAAGATTTCCCTAAAAAGCTGTCAAGACTTTTTCATCATTCTATACTTTCCCCCTGAAAAAGGCTGCCTGCCAGGACTTTTTCCTGGAACTGTTCAATCAGTTTAAGGGTGTCAGCAAAAGATCCTGAGTTGTCTATGACCCAATCGCCAAGTTTACATTTTTCAGCAAGAGACATCTGGGAGGAAATACTCTTTTGTACATCTTCTCTTGAAACCTGATCACGACGCATAATACGATTTATACAGATCTCGTCATCTGCATAAACAACGAGCGTAGCATCAAAATCAGCCTGCCATCCTTTTTCAAAAAGAAGGGGAACCTCGGCTACCAGGTTCATTCCATTTATCTGGGCACGCTCCGCAAGTACGAGTAATTCCTTACGCACCAAGGGATGCAGAATATCATCAAGCTTTGCACGTAGAATTTTATCAGAAAAAATCACTTTCCGTAAATGAGGCCTATTGATTCGACCATCAGCAGAAAAGAAATCCGCAGGAAAAGCATTCCGCATCTGCAGATATCCAGGTTTACCCACTGCAAGCAAATCACGACAGATACTGTCGGCACTGACACTCATTGCACCAAGAAGTTCAGCAAGCGCACTGGCTACCTTGCTCTTCCCTGCTCCCATGCCTCCTGTTACAGCAATATTCATAACAGTGAGATAACTTCTTTATATTCCTGCATTCGCAGTTGATCCAATATGTCCTTAAAATCAGGCCAGGGTGGTGCTGAAAATATTAGCTTCCGACCGGTAATGGGATGAGTGAGACTTAAACTGTGAGCATGAAGCATCTGCCGTGGAAATTTTCTGGTATTCCTGGCTCTTCCGTAAAGGCTATCACCTGCCACAGGATGGCCAAGGGATGCCATGTGGACACGTATCTGATGGGTACGCCCTGTTTCAATGCGAACCTGTACAAGACTGCAACCTTCTGAGTACTCTTCTATAACATTCCAGCTACTGGCTGCGTAACGTCCTCGGCCTTCTTCACAGACTGCCATTTTCTGACGATGTACAGAATGCCTGCTGATGGGTGCCACAATGCGACCTGTTTTCTGTTCCAAAATCCCAAACACAATGGCAAGATATTCCTTGTCAACAGTTCTTGACTTAAAGGCATCCACGAGAAGCCTATGGCACAGAGCGGTCTTGGCAACCACCATAATTCCGGATGTATCCTTATCCAGACGATGAACAATACCAGGCCGAATCTGGTCTCCAACTTCTGCAATTTCCTGACAGTGGTGCAGGAGGCCATTCACGAGAGTTCCATCCGGATTGCCACTTGCGGGATGAACTACGATCCCGGGAGGCTTGGAAAGGATGAGAAGAGAATCATCTTCGTACAGAATTTCAAACGGGACTTTTTGAGGAATCAACTCTGGCGGAGAAGCCTGAAAAACAGTGCCGCTTACCTGCTCTCCAACCTTTAACCGATAGCTGCTTTTCTTCTTTTTCCCGTCAACCTGAATCAAACCCAGACGAATGGATTGAACAAGATTACTTCTTGATGATTCGGGAACAAACTGCACCAGGAAATGATCAAAACGAATACCTGCTTGTCCTGCAGCCACACAAAAGTAGAGTGGCGCAGAGTCATTTTGGGGAGTAATGGATTCTGAAGACTGGGAAGTCATGACATCATGCCATGGGGTGCGAGATTTATAAGAGTCGTGGTTTACTGTTCATTACCACTGTTAGTTGAACATATCGTCGATCAGAGTTTCGATTTTGGAACCATCTACTTTTCTTGCCAGTGAGATTTCCGTCACAAGCAAATTCTTAGCAGTATCCATCATTTTTCTCTCACCGTAGGAGAGGTCTTTATCAACACTCAGCAGATACAGATCACGAAGCACAGCAGCAACCTCATGGATTGAGCCGGTTTTAATCTTCTCCATATAATCTCTATAACGACGATTCCATGTCTGAGTGCCTATTTCCGAGTTCCTGTCCCGCAATATTTCAAGTACTGCTTCCACTTCTTTTTTACTGATGATCGCACGGAGTCCGACATTGTCACTAGTCGCCGTAGGAATCATTATTTTCATATCATTATCAAGAATTTTCATGACATAAAATGCCTGATCAATTCCAGCAACAGTCTGATTTTCAATAGCTTCTATAACACCTACACCATGAGCCGGATAAACGGCCATATCGCCTTGAACAAACAAAATATCCTCCTGGGGAACTTCGGGATCCTGACATACATTTTCATGAGGGATAAAAATGTCCAACATGGTATATACTGTACATGCTGGAAATGCCAAATTATGACAGAAAGCGGTCTTCAAAAACTAAACAAACAACACATTTTAATACCGGCGCTGAACGGTTAGCCAGCACTCAGTTCAGTACCCCCTTGTGGGCATAGCCGTCAGGCTAAGAGATTTGCCTTGTCTGCCAACAACTTTTAACCAGTTGAGGTGATGACACAAAATGTGCTATTTCAAAATATTAATAATTAACAGTTGTCAATTGATTATTGATTATTAATAAAAATATTCTTTCGACAATCTCCTGAAATAATAACACAAATAATCAACAATCAATTGTTAACGACTAATAACTAACGCTTAGCCTGACGGCTACCCCCTTGTGGGGTGTAAGTACCTTCACCAAATTCTTTTCGAAAAAACATGAAAAGAATTCACAAGGTGCTAAATAAGAACTAATATTGATTATACCATACTTTCACCGTATACGCTTTGAAAAAACATAGTCGTTCACCAGCCATACACAATATCGCTTCAGTCACTTCACAACATTGAGCAGATTCATGGCTTGCTGACTTCCGCTTATCACAAAAGCCTCAAGGCCCTCAGTCAAAAAAGACATCCGCTCATCCAGTAACGTCTGCTCATCATCGGAGAAAGGAGCTAGCACAAAACGTTCCACCGGTATCCCGGGGTGAATATCATTCTGGCCTGGTCTTCCTATTCCATACTTGAGCCGGAAAAAATCTTTTGTCCCAAGGTGTTGAATAAGTGACCGGATCCCGTTGTGGCCACCGGGGCCACCACTAGAGACCAGTTTTAGACGACCTGGATGCATATCGATGTCATCATGAATAACAAGAATATGACTGGGACTGATTTTAAAAAAATCAGCAAACCGGGCAATAGATTTTCCGGAAAGATTCATGAAGGTCTGCGGTTTAATCAAAAAAACACGCGCCCCCCAGAGAGATGCACGACAATAGTGTGCTTCCCATTTTGTCAGGTCAAGCGATATCCCCTGACTGCGTGCAAGGGCATCGACCACTTGGAAGCCAACATTATGTCTGGTCTTCACATAATTGGCACCAGGATTCCCTAAACCTGCAATCAAAAAACTTTCTTCGGCCACCTTCTGTTCCCTTCAAAAAAAATCCGGAAAAAGGTAACAAACCTAATTCCGGATAAAAACTTACGCTATTTAATTCGATTAGGACTCTGAAGTTTCGGCAGTGGCCTCCCCAGCGGATTCAGGAGCACTGGCAACAACTTCTTCTTCCTCAACGTATTCAGCACTGGCAGTGGCAACCTCAACGCAAAGGGCTGCGCCATCAGTTGCAAGCTTCACATTTCCAGGCAATTCAATAGCGGCAACCTGAATAGACTGGCCAATCTCAAGATTTGAGATATCAACACTGACATTGTCGGGGATATTCAGAGGTAATCCTTCAAGCTCAATAGTCGGGTTATGAACTATCAATCGGCCACCAAGATCTACACCTTTAGCAGTACCTTCCAATTCTACTATGACGGCAAAACTCTTAGGGGTCTCAAGATCGATTTCAAAAAAATCAGCATGAATCAGATAGTCAGTCACAGGGTCGGTCTGTATTTCTTTCATCATCACGTAACGGGTATCATCACCATTGATGGAAAGATTCACCACAGCATTTTTACGATTTATCTGAAACAAGCTTTTCGTAAAAGCAACTGTCTCAAGCTGCAGAGCCAGCACATCCTTATTATTTCCATACAGCACTGCCGGCGTATTACCTTCTACACGCAAACGTCGCATTGCACATTTACCAAAACTATCTCTCTTTGAAGCAGACATGTCTACTTGAATCATATTATATTCCCCCTTAGCCCTGGTACGATCATTTTAAATACGACTACCAGGATTTATTTCAATATATTTTATTATTTTTGAACACCAGTTATACAAACAGTGAACTGATGGAACCTTCGTTATGGATGCAATCAATGGCCTGAGCAAGAAGCTGGGACACCGACAACACCTTGATCTTATCACATTTCAATGCATCACCACGCAAAGGTATGGAATTGGTTACCACCAGTGAACTGATCACTGATTTCGTTAACCTTTCTACAGCAGGACCTGAAAGAACTGGATGCGAACAGCAGGCATGAACTTCTTTAGCTCCATGCTCCATTAAAGTCGCAGCACCATTACAAAGGGTACCTGCAGTATCTACCATGTCATCTAGCAGGATGGCAGTTTTTCCTTTCACATCACCAATAACATGCATGGCCTGACATTCATTGGGACGATCCCGGCGCTTATCAATAATTGCAAGCCCGGCATCCAGACGCTTGGCAAAGGCACGGGTTCTTTCAACTCCACCCGCATCCGGAGAAACCATAACTACATCTGAGAACTTATCTTTTATATAGTCAAGTATAACCGGTGCAGCATAAAGATGATCAACAGGAATATTAAAAAATCCCTGAATCTGGCCAGCATGGAGATCCATACTCAATACACGCCGTACACCGACTGCCATAAACATCTCTGCAACAACCTTGGCAGAAATAGGAACCCGCGGTGCAACCTTTCGATCCTGCCTGGCATACCCGTAATAGGGCACTACCGCGGTGATCCTCCTGGCAGATGCCCGCCTGAGAGCATCAACCATAATCACCAGTTCCATGAGGTTATCGTTCACAGGAGTACAGGTAGGTTGAATAATAAACACATCCCTACCGCGAACGTTTTCCTTGATTTCAATAAAAATCTCGCCATCGCTAAACTGTCTCACATCAGCTTCAGAGAGTGGGACATTCAAATAACTGCAAATCTCTTCAGCCATCACCGGATTGGCATTTCCAGAAAAAATCTTAATAATGTTCGGCATAGTTTCTTTTCTCGATACGATGGTTAGAACTATTTTTTTATTTTTTAACTCAACAAAATCATAAAAAAGCTTATTTGGCTGGGGCGGGAGGACTCGAACCTCCGAATACCGGGATCAAAACCCGGTGCCTTAACCGCTTGGCTACGCCCCAACAAAAAGCTTATTTGTGCAACTTTAACTAACACCGGCGATGAATGGTAAGCCGGCACTAATTGACACAAAGAGGTCTTGTCAAAAAGACGCCACATTCATATTTTTCAGTAAGCTTTTTCGCACACTCTTGCAAGGAACTTGCGCTACTGCCTGCCTGATCCGGGAAAATCCCAAAAACCGTCGGCCCACTTCCTGACATCAGAGCGTCGGATGCTCCATTATCAAGCATAAACCGCTTAAGACCTTTAAGTTCCGGATAATGTGCGATTGTTACTGCTTCCAAATCATTATACAATGGGCAAACCTGCCCATTCAAACTCACATTTTTACGAGAATCAGACAGATTAGAATCTTTATCTGCCCTTGTCAACGTAAAATTTTTATAAACCCATGCTGTCGACACGGAAAATCCAGGATTGACGAGAAGCAATGAGCAATTACTCAGGGAATCATGGGGCGTCATCCTGTCACCAATACCAGTGGCATGAACCGCGGGATGAGAAACCACAAAAAAAGGAACATCAGCCCCAAGAGACTTACCGAGACTGAGCAAAGTTTCCTCTGCAAGCCCTGTTTGAAAAAGACGATTCAACCCGGTAAGTACAGCAGCGGCATCGCTACTGCCACCACCTAAACCAGCAGCTACTGGAATATTTTTTTCAAGGGTAAGGGCCACACCACATTCGTGTGCAAGTTCTGTTTCCTCCAGGAAGGCAACCGCAGCCTGCCATACCAGATTAGAGTCATTTTCCGGCAGATCAGAATCAGGACAGGAAAGCTGAATCCCCGGCATCTCTAAACGGCGAAGGGTTAAAGTGTCTACCAAATCCAACTTCTGCATCACAGTATCAAGCTCGTGATACCCGTCAGAACGCTTAGCAATAATATGCAGACTCAGATTTACCTTTGCCGGAGCCTGGATAACGAGGGTGTCAGCTGACGCACTCACCTCAGGAGGACTTTTCCGTTGAATTCTTGTCTTTTACAGCCTGAACAAATCGCATCTTCACATCATAAAGAATATTCTTCAGCATTTCCGTTTCATCAGAATCCAGGTTACCTTTAGTTTTTTCCTGCAATAGAACCAAGGTATCAATGGCATGGCGAGCCAGAGAAAAATCAATCAGCGTTTCCCCGGTTTCAGGATCTGCAATTTCTCCCAGATGATACAGGGCTGAAGTATTCAGGGACATGATAAACGCCATGAAAGTAACCTCAGGCATCACACATTTCCCATCCTGATCCGGTACCTGCCCATCTCCGCAGGGACAGGCCTGCTGCTCAAATTCAGATATCATACAATTCTCACGTTATAGCGAATAAAAACTTTGCTGGCATCGTATTTACACCCTTTTTTCGGGTGAAACTCTTCATTATACACCGAGCTCTAAGGCCAAAGCATTATCAATATTCTCAAGTTTCATTACCTCTTCCAGCAATTCTTTGGAAATCACGGAATCAGTACTAAGCAAAATAATATTTTGACTGGATGCCTCTTCACGACCAACAGTCATGCGTGAGATATTCACACCATTGTTGCCAAGCGTGGTACCAAGAGCCCCGATCACACCGGGAACATCATTATTATAGACAAGGAGCATGGGGCCTGAAGCCTGGGCCTCTAAACGGAAGGTATTGAGACGAACCAGACGCGGCTCGTTTTTCCCAAATACTGTACCAACCAGCTCATTTTCGCCTTCATTGGTTACAACCTTGATCCTGAGAACATTGACAAAGTCATTGGATCTGTCACTCTTAGATTCAACAACACGAATACCACGATCCTTTGCAATAACAGGTGCATTGACATAGTTCACAGCATCTTTCAGGATTGGTGTGAAGAGTCCCTTCAGAAAAGCAACGGTAACAGGACTGGTATTCAGTTCAGCAAGTTCTCCGGAATATTCAATTGAGACTTCCTTTACACCACCTTTTGCGATCTGCATATGAAGGGATCCAAGCATCTCACCAAGGTTCACATAAGGACCAATCTGAGCAAGGACATCATCACTGACTGATGGAACGTTTACAGCATTGGTGACCACGCCCTTGTTCAAATACTCTGCAACCTGTTCGGCAATGGCTGTGGCCACATTCTCCTGGGCCTCACTGGTTGACGCACCAAGGTGTGGAGTGCAGATAAAATTTTTCAGACCGAGTAAGGGACAATTTTCTTTTGTGGTGGGTTCCTGTGCAAAAACATCAAGGGCAGCCCCTGCTATTTCACCATCCACCAGGGCTTTATAAAGTGCTTCTTCATCACAAACACCGCCACGGGCACAGTCGATGAACATAGCATCTTTTTTCATATTGCTAAAAAACTCTGTGGAAAGCGCATTGGCTGTATCTTTGGTCAACGGCACATGTACGGTGATGTAATCAGCACGTTTGGCGAGTTCTTCAACACTCACCAGCTCAACACCCATTTTTTCAACCATTTCCGGGGGCATATGAGGATCATAGGCAATAACCTTCATCTTCAAACCTTGCGCACGACTGGCAGCAATGGCTCCGATGCGGCCTATCCCGAAAATACCAAAAGTTTTCCCGGTGAGTTCACGTCCCATGAAGCTCTTTTTCTCCCATTTTCCCTCTTTCATGGAAGCTGTTGCCTGAGGAATATTGCGCGAAAGAGACATCATCATTCCAATGGCGTGTTCTGCTGCTGTTGTGGCATTTCCATCAGGAGCATTCATTACTACTATGCCTTTCTGGCTGGCGGCGGGAATATCCACATTGTCAAGACCAATTCCTGCACGCCCGATAACTTTCAGGTTTTCAGCAGCAGCAATAATCTCAGCCGTGGCCTTGGTTGCACTTCGAACAACAAGACCATCATACTCACCGATGATCTGCTTTAATTCTTCCGGAGGCAATCCGGTTTTCACATCAACATCCAGCCCGGCATCCGCCAGGATTTCTTCTCCCAAAGGGGACATATTATCACTGATTAGTACCTTCATCCTTGCTCCTTCTCTTCCCTGAAATTCTTTAATTATAGTAACTGTTTAGGAGCACCCCATCTCTGCACGGTCAGGCTGGTTCACATAGGAACTACTATAGTT
>JAOZQU010000245.1 GCA_029932055.1 Desulfocapsa sp. | reverse complement strand
TGGATGTGGGAGTTCGAATCTCCCCTTCGGCACCACTCAAATTTCATGGCTTTATCCCGGTAATACTGGGGTAAAGCCTTTTTTTTGTGCTTTCTTGTCTCTCATCTTCTCTTGCTATCTTTTTCTAATCCGGTTCAACCGGAAACAGTTAAGTTCACAGAATAAGTGCCTTACAGAAGTTTCTGTACGTGCTGAACTGGCGTTATTATCCCGATTATTCACCAAAGCCAAAAAAGAATGGGGGATACCTGTCGACAATCCTGTTGCTAAAATTGAACGACCTGCACCACCCAAAGGAAGAACAGTTTTTTTGATTGATGAAGAGGGCTCTAAATTACTTGATGCAAACCGTAAAGCAAGAAATAAAATTTTTTACTATTACGTCCTAACGCTGCTCCACACAGGCATACGAGCCCTGAAGCTGCGGGATTGCTCTGGAATCATGTCAATCTGAAGAAAAGGGTACTATTTCCACCGGACACAAAAAATAAAGACACTCGCTAGGTACCTTTGACAAAGAGACTTTCAAGGTTAAAAAAGATCAGTAAAGGGAAGCATGAAACACGAGACATTCCTTCCCGCAACGATCAAAACATAAGTAGATATTTGCCAAACACAGAGTAAATGACTATCTCTTGAGTTATGCCATTCCATGATGCCCCCCCAAACACTCCGTCTGTTTCGACAGAAGAGGATCTCATAACACCTGTTCTAATAACCAGGGAAAAGCAAGAAGCTCTTTCCTGCTCCCTGATGCTGTCCTCTGTTGGGATCAGTCACAATTTCAACCAGGCACCTGACAACATGGTTCTCAGCGTGGCGACTCATGATGAACAAGAGGCCAAGGTGCAAATCAAAGCTTATCTGCATGAAAACCGGAACTGGCCTCCAAAGCCAGCTACTCCCCCTGACACCTACATCCCCTTACTGCAACCACCGACCCTGCTGCTCATTGGTGGATTGTCCCTGTTTTACAGTGTAACAGGCCCCTGGTCTGATCATTCTTTCTGGTTTACTCATGGTGCCGGGGATGCCGAGGCCATTCTTTTAAATTATGAGTACCATCGACTTGTCACAGCACTCACACTCCATGCCGACCCTGTGCATCTTTTAGGAAACTGCCTCTTTGGAGGTTTTCTTTTTCACTTCTTCTGCAGGCTCACCGGTAACGGCCTGGGTCTGTTTTCAATGATTCTGACTGCAACACTTGCAAACCTGATCAACGTAGTGCTTCATGGCAGTAACCATCTGTTTGTTGGTTTTTCCACTGCGGTGTTTGCAATTATCGGGATGCTGGCCATGCTCAATCGCAAAAACCGAACAGGTACAAGATATCCGCAGGTCATGCCTTTCATGGCCGGGGCTGCACTGCTTGCAATGATCGGCAGTTCCGGAGAACGGACAGATCTTGGCGCGCATCTCTTTGGTCTTTGCTGTGGGCTTGCAGGTGGCTGGGTACTTGGCCGGCCTTCACTATTAAAATTACGAGAATCCATGCTTTTTCAAACTTCTCTTTTCATTTGTTCCGTAGCCACGATCATCATTGCATGGAAAAACGCCTTACCCTGACAAAAATATTTTCTAAGTTGCTAACCCAGTTCAACCGAAAATAATGTTAAGTTCACTAGATAAGTGCCTTATTAGAAAATTTCTTGCGAAAAAAACAAGAAATTGTTCTGTAAGGCACTAAAAATATATTGCGCTCATTCGAAGAATCATTACCTTAGTATGGATTAATGCTTTACTGATAAAAATTCTACCTACATTCAGGAGAAACCTTTCATGTCCAATCAGGATCAACAACCGCCATGGGGAAAAAAGAAAAAACCCCAGACGCCTGAAGAGATGGTGGCTCAGCTCATCAAAAAACTTCAGGATTACTTCTCTGACTCCCCCCAAAAAAAACCTGGCAGAGAAACTCCTACAAATTCGACGCCACCAAATCCTTTTGCCTCAATCGGCAAGCTGCTGGCCATAGTTTTAGTTGTCCTTCTGTTACAGGGTGTGTACGCTTCTTTTTTCAAAATCACCCCAGGTGAAGTGGGGGTCGTCCTGCGCTTAGGTAAATATAATCGTACCGCTGAGCCTGGCCTGCACTTCAAAGTTCCCTATATTGACAACCTCTACAAGGTGGATGTCGAGGAAATCAGAAAAGAGGAATTTGGATTTCGCAGCCGCTATCCAGGACAAAAAACCAGCTTTGATCGCCGTGGCTATGACATGGAATCCCTGATGCTTACCGCTGATAAAAATGTCATCAATGTGGCATGGATTGTTCAGTACAGAGTCAGTGACCCTCAAGCCTTTCTCTTCCAGATCAAGGATGTTCGGCAGGCTGTTCGTGATCTTTCCGAGAGAGTTACCCGGAGAATCGTAGGTAACATGGATTTTGATTATGTACTCTCAAACCGTGACCTGCTCGCAGCAAGTGTCAAACAGGAACTCCAGCAAGAACTGAAAAATCTCCAGGCTGGCTTGTCCATTGGAACAGTACAGTTTCAGGATATTAACCCGCCGGATCAGGTCAAACCCGCCTTTAATGAAGTCAATGAGGCTGATCAGGACATGAAACGGCTGGTCAACGAAGCTGAAGAAATCTACAACCAGAAAATTCCCCGAGCTCGTGGTAATGCATTACAGATCGTAGAAGAAGCACACGGATATGCCGTGGCCAGGGTCAATGATGCTAAAGGTGAATCACAGCGTTTTCTTTCTATTCTGACGGAATACAAAAACGCGCCACAGGTTACCAAAAGACGCATGTATCTCGAAACCATGCAGGAGGTTCTTCCTGCTGTGGAATCAATTTATATCATGGACAAAGATCAGCAAGGTCCACTGCCTCTTTTAAATCTCAGCAGGGGAGGAAACCCTGCCGCTTCTTTTCAGCCAGCTAATTAGTGAGGAACAAATCATGAAACAAATATCCCAATTTTTCCTTATCGGCCTGGTTCTGCTCAGTATAACTGTGGTCTATGACGGATTTTTTATTATTAAAGAAGACCAGCAGGCGATGATCACCCAGTTTGGTAAGCCAATCGGTGAACCCAAAACAGACGCCGGATTTCACCTCAAGATGCCCTTTATTCAGGACGTCAATTATTTTGATAAACGAGTTCAAATCTGGGATGGTGATCCCAATCAGATCCCAACCAATGACAAAACATATGTTTACCTTGACGTTTCTGCCCGCTGGCGTATCACCGATGCTCTACAATATATGCAGGCGGTAAAAACCGAGGCACGTGCCCAGTCACTACTGGACGATATCATTGACGGTACAGTGCGTGATATGGTGAACAAAAATGACCTGATTGAAATTATTCGCAGTTCAGACTGGTCGCTCGACACCATGTCAACCCCCAACAATAAAGAAACCCCTCCCAAACAGGGCCGAGACAAGATCAGCGAGCATGTCCTTGAAGCTGCGGCAAAAATTACACCACAATACGGCATTGAGCTTCTTGATGTAATGTTTAAACGCGTGAATTACATTGAGTCTGTTCGGCTCAAAGTATACGACCGAATGATCTCTGAGCGAAAAAGAATAGCTGCTGAAAAACGCTCAACAGGCGAAGGTAAAAAAGCGGAAATACTTGGTAAAGTTGACCGGGAACTCAAAGTTATCCTGTCTGAGGCCAACCGTGAAGCATCTGAAATTAAAGGTAAGGCTGATGCCAGTGCCACCAAAATTTATGGCGACATTTACAGCAAAGATCCTGATTTTTTCTCTTTTTACAAGACGCTGCAGAGCTATTCAAAGGTTATCGGAGAAAACACCTCGCTGATACTTTCAGCTGAGTCTGACCTTTTCAACTATTTACAAAACATTGATGGTAAGTAGTTCTGATAGAAATATAAAAAGTATCTATTTAACAGCGCCCTCCTCCGTCAGGAACGATGGGCGCTGTTCCCTGGCGTAAGGAATACGACCTTTTTTCTCCAGCTTCTCTTCCAATTCTGTAAGCTTCTTTTCATCTGTCAGCTCTTCCACATCCAACTGTTCAAACCGGCAATTGCAATGATTGAGTTGTCCTCCGCACCAGGGGCAGACTTCAACCGGGCATCCGAGGGTATGGAGGCCACCGGCCTTGATTCCGCAGGATGGACAGATCTCTTCATTTAATCTTTCAAGCGGAACATACTCACGGCACTCTTTTATTGACGTATGTGTTTTCTTAAAAGCTTCCTCATCAGGATAATCAAAGAAAGAAAGCACGTGACCGTCTACTATTCCCTTATCCCATTCACCTAGAAACAGGCCTCCCTCGTCATTGGTTAAATAATAGTAGTGGTGTGCACTAGTGCTGAGAAGAAGGAGGAAAACCTGCTCTTTTTCTTCAAGGGCAGAAATTTTAACCAGCGCTTCTTCCCTCGCATCCGGAAGAGTCTGGTAATAGTCTTTAATCACGCCGAGAGCAAACATATCTTCCTGAAAAGATGCCAGGAAATTACTTGCCACAGCTTGTTCTTCCTCGGGAACTGCATAGCGGATAAGAATTTCAATTTCTTCCAGTAGTTTTTTCGTTGCATCATTATCAATCAGCATCAGACACCCCTTTTTTTCCAGACGCAATACTCTGCTGCCACTGAGCAGTCGCTGAAGCAATATCTTCAGCCTGGCTGATTGCCGTCACCACAGCAATCCTTTTGGCTCCGGCCGCAAGAACATCATCAAGATGGGAAAGCTTGATTCCGCCCATTACAGTGAATGGCAAGGGACAATGACATGAAAACCGACGAATGCCATCAGCTCCAAGAAAGTGATGCAGGCCCTCTTTAGTTCCTGTTGGAAAAAGTGGCCCGATATTATAATAGGAGACAGCGCTTTTTCCCTGCGCCACTTCTTTACCGAGTTCCCTGACCTGCTCCTCAGAGTTGCAGGACAGGCCAATGAGAATATCAGGAGCAAGTTTTCTGATTTCAGCCGGGGGCAGATCCTTTTGACCGACATGCATACC
>JAOZQU010000244.1 GCA_029932055.1 Desulfocapsa sp. | reverse complement strand
ACTCTTATCAGGTTCACTGATTGAAATAATCGCACTGGAACTGATTTTTGCACCAGCATAAGTGTATAGGATTGCATCTTGTAACTCATTGCTGTACTCAACGCTGGTGACCTGTGATCGAACAAGCGGTGAAACTGCCACAGTGGAGCCTTCACCCGTAGCGGTTGCTTCCAGGATTATTTGATACTTTCCTTCAGGTAAGGTGTTCCCGGTATCATCCTGGCCGTTCCATTCGAGATAATGATTTCCTTTGTCTAACTCAGAAGGATGAAGAATAGAAACTGTTGTACCGGATTCATCTTTAATGGAAATAGTTACTGAAGCAGCTTGTCCGTCAAGCTGATAGCCAATACTGACAGGTTCACCTTCAAAAACAAAATCTCCATCAGTATAGGTCACGTCTTTGCCGATAAGAGCCATGGTAGCAAATCTATCCGACTGACTTTGTGTCATGGCCAGTTTTTCCATGGAGGTATTCAGGTTCTCCAGTTGTTCAAGAGAGCTGAATTCCGTGAGTTGTGAGGTGAATTCAGACGCGTCTTCGGGATCCATGGGATCCTGATTCTGTAACTGTGCAACCAAAAGGGTTAAAAAATCTTCTTTTCCCATTGCAGCACTATTAGAATTAGTTGCATATATAGGTGATGAATTTGGAATGCTGGGAGATGGAAAAATTTCTGCGATATCTGTCATGGCTCTATTCCTTATCGAATGTTAGTGCCTTAGTCCTTCAAGAGGGTACTGAAATGAGTGCCGGCTTACCCGTTCATCACCGGTGTGAATTTATCCTGGTAATCAATATAACGTGCTAGACTGTTAGATTAACGCCCGATGCATCCTTTTCAAAATCGTCCAACTCTTCCTGTGAATCTAATAAAGTCTCAAATGAGTCTGTTTGCGGAGAAGATGAGCTACCCGAAGCAAACTGCTGTTGTGGTGAATTAAAGTGTTCCTGAAACAATTCTTTTTGTTTTCCGCCATCTCCATCCATACTGATCTCAAACGAATCAACTCTGAAACCCTGACTTTCGAGCACGGTACGAAGGCGTGGCATATGTTTTTCCAGAGTTTCAAGCACCTGCTGGCTTTGTGCCACAATATTTGCTTTGATGGAATCACCTTCCACAAGAAGATCGATTTTAAGTGCACCAAGTTCTGCAGGATGGAGCTGCATTGTCAACTTACTGGTCTGTAGCCTGGGATTAACGTTGAAGCGCTGAATAAGGTTATTAACGATTTCTTTTTCAGGAACCGGAAGATTGGCACCTGGTGCAAATTTCCCTTCAATATTAACAGTCTGATTATTTGTGCTGGAATTTAAGCTAAGCTGCTGACCAAAAAAAGATTCTCCTGGTTTTGTGTCAGTAACAGTTGTAGTTGGAGTTTGGTTGCTACCCTGCATATCAGTTTTGCTCTGCTGATCTGCTCCTTTCTGTTCACTGCTGTTTTGCTGAAACTGGTCTTTTTTACCATCTTTTGAGGTACCCAGTTTCGCGTTTAAATATTGTTCAGTAGTATCCTGATGTACCCCTTCAAGCTTTGCTGACCTCTGAGTAGCAATACTGGTATCATCACTGGGGGGAATTATTCCAATTTGTCTTGTTTGAATTTCACCATTTTCAGAAACCGCCAGCAATGGATTAGATAAATTTCGAAGATTTTCTATTTGGTTCTGATCACCAGAAACATTTCCGTTGCTTCCTGTGATGACAATTGCTCCATTACTCCTGCCTTGGTCAATAATTTGCTGAATCTGCTGAATCAATAAATTTTCTATTTTTCCAGCTGCAGTCAACTCGTTGACTGTTCCTGTCTGGCTGATTGGGGCAGGGGATTCCTGAAGTTGAATCGGTAACACATTTTCTTCTGAGACTACCGCAGAGTTAAACGTTTCAAGACTGGAAGAGTTGAAGGCCTGTGATTTGACGTAGCCTTCTGGTGATAGAGAAGGACTGTTTGTAAATAAAGGTGCCTGCTCTGTTGAAGGTACCTGCTCAAAGAGAGCAGTTTCACTTGTGGCAATTGCCGCATTTCCAATAAGTTCATCAGTAAATTCTGCTTCTAATGTATCGCTGAAAAAATTGGTTTCACTCACTTCACCAGTAAGTAGAGAATTAGTCGCCTCGTCAAGGAAATTGTTTTCAGAATCATTTGCAAGTCCCTGTTGGTCAACATTCTCTTCCTGACTATCAACTGCTTTCATTAAAAGTGGAGAAAATTCTTCGTCACCATCTCCCTGTTCAGGAGAAATATCTTGTTGTGGCGCTGTATTCCGTGCTGCGGTATTTGGATTAAGAAGAAATGTTTCCATTTTAATGTTACTCCACCTTAATGGTCGTAAATGTTGTACTGAGTTGAGATGCCTTGATTTTATCCATTTGATCAAGTATTTTTGCTGCTGATTTAACTTTCATATTTGCCAGAAGATCTGCAGCGAGCTGTCCATCAAGGCTTGCCATGGCAAGAGCTGCACGACCTGGTGTCATTTTGGCATATATTAAACTCAAATCTTTTACTTTTTTTTGCTCCTCAACATCTTTTGCAGCAAGTAGTTCTTCGATTTTTGCCTGTACTTTTCGTAATTCTGCAAGTTTTTTGTCAAGTAGCTCAATTTTCTTATCGGCCTCCACCTCTAGAGTCTTTAGTTCCTTCTCTTTAAAGGCCAAAACTTTCTTTTCTTCTTCAAGGCTATCACGTTCGTTTTGCAACATTGCGTATAAACGCCTTTCCTCAACAGACTTAAATGATTTTTCTTTTTTGTTTTTCTTTTCTGTTTCTTCCTTTTTGTTCTCCATGTCCTCTGTAGGAGAAGAAGAGGAATCAACTGGATTTTGTGCCAGGCTTTCCGATGCTGAAAATCCAATTAGAAGCAGAAAAAGAAGAAAACTATGAACAAAGATGGCTCGGAAACACATGGAAGCTCCTTTAAGGGACATGGTGAGATAGAAAGCTAGTTTACTGTTTTGCTTTTCTATCATGATGGAGAATGGCAATTTCATCTAACATGGCTGCTTCTTTCTTATTAAGATAGTCCTTCCATGCTTTGTTTTGTTGTTCTTTCAGGGCATCAAGGATCTTGAACTCTTTACTTTTTTTTATCAGATTGTTACGTTTTTTCTCAGCGATTCCAGTCTTTTCTTTAAGTGCATTTTTCAGCAGTTGTATTTGTGTACTACTGTATTGTATACGCTCTTCAAAACGAGCCTGTTCCAGAGCAAGTAGTCCTTTTTTTTGCTCTTTTTCAAGAGTCAGAATCAATTGTTCCTGTTCCTGCTTTGCAATTTCCAATCTTTCTTCAGCTTTTTCAACAGCAAGCCTGGCTTGACTAAACTGTTCCTGTGCTAAATTTTCCTCGCGTTTTCGGAAGGTAAGAACAGAATCCAGTGTGAAAGGTTTCGGAGACATGTCAGAATTTTAAATCATGTGGTTGGCTTATCGCTTTCCCTTCTATCCTGCCGTTGTGTAGAATCTCCTTTTCTTTCACTGAGCAACAATCCCAGTGATTCAACCGTTTGTTTCAACGGTGTTGTTTCATCATACCCCTGGCATAGAAAAGAATTAATGGCATCAATTTTTTGAATGGCAAAATCAATCTTAGGATTAGATCCGGAAGCATAAGCACCAATATTAATAAGATCTTCAGCTTCATTATAAGTGGCCAGAACAGAACGGGCCCGGCCTGCTAGTTCAATATGACGCGAATGAGTAATTTCGCGCATGATACGGCTTGCAGAGTTCATTACATCAATGGCAGGGTAATGATTTTTGGCAGCCAGTGCACGGGAAAGAACAATGTGACCATCAAGAATAGAACGCACTGAATCTGCAACCGGTTCATTCATATCATCGCCGTCAACAAGAACTGTATACAAACCTGTGATTGACCCCTGACCACTAAATCTGCCTGCCCGTTCTAGAAGTTTGGGAAGGGTAGCAAAAACTGATGGGGTGTATCCTTTAGTTGTAGGTGGTTCCCCGATAGCCAATCCGATTTCTCTCATGGCCATGGCAAAACGAGTAACAGAATCCATCATCAGGAGAACATTTTTCCCTTTTTTGCAAAAGTACTCGGCTATGGATGTGGCAACAAAAGCGCCACGCATTCGCAGTAATGGTGACTGATCTGAAGTTACTACCACAATAACAGATCGCGCAAGACCTTCTTTTCCCAGGTCTTTTTCTATGAATTCACGTACTTCTCTGCCGCGTTCACCAATCAATGCGATAACATTGATATCAGCACGCGCATATCTTGCCATCATGCCCAGCAATACGCTTTTTCCAACACCTGATCCTGCCATAATCCCCATTCGCTGTCCCAGGCCGCATGTGAGAAGGCCATTAATTGCACGAATTCCAAGATCAAGTGGCTCACTGATATTTTGTCGTTCCATTGGGCCTGGCGGAAGGGAATAAATCTGTTTTTCTTCCTCAAGAAGGGGAGCAGGCTGGCCATCAATTGGTTCTTCCATGGCATCGATAACGCGACCAAGAAGATTGGGGCCTACTTTTATCGTTGCACTTGGTTTGATCACTCTGATTTTGCTGCCCGGTCCAAGTCCACGGAGTTCGCCAAGGGGCATGAGCAGGGCTCTTGAATCTTTAAAACCTACTATTTCAGCAAGAATAGCTTCAGAATCATCAAGTGGAGTGAGCTCACAAAGAGACCCCACAGAAGCGTAAGGGCAGTACCCTTCTATGATAAGCCCTACAATTCGTGTAACCTTACCCCATATGCGTATGGGATGTATGTCATCGACGGAGCCTGAATAAAGTGCCATAAAGTACTAATGACATAAATGTCAGTTAAAAGTTTTGAGTTAAAAGTTGAAAATTGAAAGATACAGGCAAATCTGCCAACCTGATAACTTCCAATACCTGATATTTTTCTCGGAGTCGGAATTTATACCCCAAGGGGCATAGCCGTCAAGCTAAGAGATTTGCCTTGTCTGCCAATAGTTTTTAACTAAATGAAGTGATGGCAC